>JAEOTC010000101.1 GCA_016840035.1 Candidatus Hodarchaeota archaeon
ACACTAAACGCTATGAACGTACTCAGTCCAGCTATAAAGAAAAACAAGGGCATTCCTAGTACGGTTAAAAATGCGTAAGTAAATGTTGATATATTTGAATCTACTACATTATTTTTTAAATGCCAAGACTCACTACCGAAAAACATTGTAGAATGGTATAGGAAGACCAGTAGTATCGCGATGATTCTCAACCAATCAAGATAATATTTTCTCTCACCTAACACATCAGTTACTGTTTGTCCTTTTCCTTCAGAATTTATCATGAAATCACAGCTCTTTTCTTGTTTACTTAATACTAATGGAATTAAATTGTGAATCAGAAGTAAAATACTATTTTGCTTTTTGAGGACTTGTGAGTTATAAGGGTTTGTCGAAAAACTAATTCTTCAACCACTGAATAAATCTTTCAGTCTGAGTTTCAGGAATAGAAATCTATTTCTTCTACTCCTCTGATTTGACTTTTAAAGGATTTAAACATTGTTAAACTCCTCTTTATTGGACAAATATTTTTATTTTTTGATATAAACTCATACTAGTGCTTCAGTCGCGAAATTCCAAGCTAAACCACAATTCGTGTGGTCGTTTTCTCTGAATTCATTGATCATTCCTCAGGTGTCACGGTGACAATGACATGACCCTTCTTACGACCAGTTTCAACATACTTGTGAGCTTCAATAATTTGAGGGGCTGATCTTTCTGAGTATGGATTTAAGGCTAAAGTTGTTCATACTTCTGGACACTCCAAGGGGTCTATTGGATTCCTTACATCAGAGGGTGACCTATTTATCGACGACTTACTCGAAAATTATAAGAAAAAAGGACCAGTTAAGAGCTCTCGGATCGATGATTCAATAGTTTTTGATGCCAGTATCGATAAACTGATGAAATTTTCGTTAAATACTATTTATCCTGGTCATGGTAGCCCTTTCCAAATAGAAGAATTCATGAAAAAATACTCTTAATTCGATATAATAAAACACAGATTAATCCTTTCTCTTCCAGAATTTTGGGATAAGGGCACCAGTCTGATTCCGATATTGAAGGTATTCCTCACCGAAACGTTTCATTAAGTCCTTTTCCTCAAAATAGATATAGAATGGTACATATATCATTGTGAAAATTGCTGCCCATAAGACGAGAAAGACTGAATTGACAAAAAATCCGAGAGCTATATACCAGGGCATTTCACCTACAACCCCTGGATGACGAATATATTTATAAATTCCCCCATGTAGTTTAGTTTCCTTTTTAGGTTTGAGATGTTCTTCTCCGCCATGTTTCACGGAAAAATACAACATAATCGTGCAGGGGATAACAATGACTATACCAATGAAGATACTAATGAAATGATCGGGATGCACAACCCATGATAACTCATCAAATGGGATCCACAACCAAAAAATCATGTTGATGACCATAATTGAAATAAAAATGCTCATATATATGCGTAAGCGATAACACAGACGCCAAGCCTTCGGGCCATACCGTTCCTCTAACGTGACGGGCATGACACTGATAATACTAAGTACCGCAAACAGGAATGCACAGATATTTAATATTATTAAATTAATCAAGCTAAAGTCTAAGGACCCCATAGCTACCCACCAAAATGATTAGTTGACCTCCCATTATTTTAAGAAAATAAAAATGTGAAGAAATTCAGTATTCTTCACATTTACGGTAGAAGTACTTCGTTGGATGTGAACAGGAGGGACAGATTTCAGGTGGTTCGTTTCCTTCGTGAATATATCCACATTCAGCACAAACCCAATAGATTTTAGTATCCTTTTTATAGAGAGAATTTTGTTCAAGTTCCTTGATAAATTTCCTATAACGTTCCTCATGGTGAGCTTCTGCATTAGCTATTGCACGAATTCTTTTTGCTATCTCAGGAAACCCTTCCTCATCAGCAATTTCAGCAAATTTTGGGTATAGAACTGCAGTTTCGTGATGTTCACCGGCAGCAGCAGCTTTAAGGTTCTCTAAGGTATCTTTCAAGGTTGTAGGTACGACTACTCCATCAATACTTGGTTCTTCAAGGTTTTTATCTTTCATTTTCTTTTTCAATATCTGGGCCATTCTGAAAAACCAGGTAGCATGCTGACGTTCCTGTGCAGCGGTTTCTAGGAATATCTTCTCAATTTGAGGAAATCCCTCTTTTTTAGCAATCTTAGCATAGAATGTATATCTATTACGAGCTTGTGATTCGCCCACATAGGCTTGTAGTAAGTTTTCAAATGTTTTCATCATGTTAAATACACTCCGTAACAAAACTAGTCATTCTAGTTAATATTAAAATTGACGATTAAGAATTTGTCGTCAATCTGTTTTCCAGTTCTTTTAACTGATTTGGTTTATCCAACCTATAAACTAATCCTTCCATTAATAGTGAAGAATCTAATTCATTGATGGAAGCAAATGGGAACCAGGACACAAAACTTCCTTCCCATTCTTCATTGGCAGCAAGTTTTTTTTGTTCGAGAAGATGTGAATGGATGTTTATATCTAATGAGCATTCTAATAATAGCACAATACCTAAATTATTCAGTTCTCGTAAGATCCCAGTTAAATAAATCGTATGCGGGTCCAGAGAAATCGAGATCTCTTCGTTAATTTCCCGAAGACAAGCATTAGTTACCGAATCAGCAATATCATCTACCTCAAACATACCTCCTGGAATAGTATAATGCCCTGGTTTGTATTCTGATGACTTAGATCGTGTTCCAAGGAGAAATTTTTCTCCAGTAGGGTCACTAATGAACATTTGGAATCCTAGTGATCCTAAAGATTCCTCTAGTTTTATACTTTTGTTTATTATGTATGTTAAGGTTGAGAATCTCATTGATCGCGTAATGAATACTATTCTTCCTTCCTCTACTGAAAAATCATCAAGCAATAATAAATTTCCGTCGTAAAGACGAGGATACTGTTGAAGATAATTTTTCCAATGTTCATCTTTCTCCTTAAGAAATCCAGATGAGAAATTGAACTTTTTTTCGGGCAAAAATTTCCAAAGGACATCTCTTATGGGAAGTTTACCACTCCAAAGCTTAAAATTCTGCGTGGCCATTTTTAAAACCAATAATACTCTCTTTCAGTCAGAACCAATATTATAGTACTCCCAATATAAGCAAAATTTATTTCTTTAGTGAACGGCTTGTTCCTTAAATTAGCATTAGATGAAGAAACCATTTGAAATTTTGGACGAATTATGATTTTTCTGGAACTGATCGTTGGATTTGTCTATAAATTTTCGTAAATAAATATTCGTAAAATGGCATGTAACTTAGGTTAACCTTCAAATTCATATAGCTGGAAAATTTACGAAAGCAACTTTCATTAACGTTGGATATATCCCTGTTTGTATATACTTCAGTCAATACAATGTCTATTAATGTTGGTTATCACACATCTGCTATATAATTAAATTATTCACACAACATTGGATAGATAATGTATCTAGAGAAAAATAGATAGTGGTGTGTGTATAACCATTCGCCTAAGACACTAATAAAACTCACAGATACATATATCCTTGGTTAGGTTTTGAAATTTATCGATCAACGAGTAATATTGTCCAGAATTGATTGTTCTCGAAAAAAAGTTGATGAATGAATAATCCTGTTGTTTAATGAATGGAAAAGGACTATTCCCATATTATATCAATTTCAGATATTTGTGAGATTATCTTATCAGTTGTAGCGATTTTTCTATCTAATATAAGAGCAGAAGCAACCATTCCTGCGTCAAAGTAATCTAAATTATACAGGGATTCAACCCTAGCTGTTTCATGTATAATTTTTGGTGTTATAGGCATGGTTTTCTGTTCAATATTCGCATAATCATTTATTAAAAGCGCGTATTTTTTCATTCGGTCAGATTCTGAATAACCACGACTTTTTAAGACTAAATCGAACTCTAGAAGTGCAAAAGAAGGAAGAATCCAAAGATGATTATTGTTTACCTCCTTTAAAAACATCACTCCCTTCTCATGCAGTTTATCCATGGAATCAGCGGCAGCAAATAGAACAAGCGTGTCAATAACTGGCAAATTATTCCCTACAATTATTTTTTAGACAATTGAGATTTTCTAAAGAGATATTCTGTTGCTTTATGATCATTAGGATCATATTTAAATCCATCTAAGCTTCCCTTGTATGTTTCTCCGTTTTTAATTGGGATTAATCTTATTTCTCTTCCAGATGGAATAATCACCAAAGAATCTCCAGATTTTAACCCCATTCTCTTCCGTGTTTGTTTATCAATTACAATTCTATTGTTTTTATCTAGTTTAGTCACGGTCAATTCAATCAAATAGGTTAGACTCGAGGCATATTTATAACTTTTATGGTAAGAAATACCATTCTTACCCATAATCGAATACTTTCATTTGAATCAAAACTAACTATTCCGAAAGAAACTTTTTTTCGGAATACATCGTTGACTATTGCACTTCTGTTATATAACAGATGGACAAAACCCACGATAATTGAACATATTAAATAGAAATATAAATTGCTTCATTCTTGACTCAATTCAAAAATTCAACGCTTAACGCGGAGCATTTTCTATTGCAAGGATAACGTAACCGATAATTGCACTTAAAATGGGTAACAA
>JAEOTC010000285.1 GCA_016840035.1 Candidatus Hodarchaeota archaeon
CTGCTATTTCCGATACTTGCACAAAAGCGTAAGGATATGTCAATGCAGTTTTTAAATTACTTGCATTGAGCAAAAGGACGTCTCTTTGAAGGCTCATAATTTTCCCTCTGTTTGTGATTCTATAGAAACCATCATTATTTGATAAAGTTGTTTCTTAAGGTAAGAGTGAACTAATACCTCTAAAGAATATATTTCGGATGAGATGTCCTGACAAGTTGATTTCTCAATTTTTTTTCATTTACGGGGGTTAAATCCATATGGGTTAGAGCTAAATATTCTCCTTTGTGAAAGCGAGTTGTCGAGCCCGAGTAATACTTTTTCCTTCTGGAGTCCAGTTTTCAATATCTGTTTCTTTAAGACCCTTTGTGACGAACTGAGTTTTTGGAGTTGACTACCCCGAATCGATTCTCTCCTGTACGATTCACCTGTATATCGTGGACGAATTCAAAATTCATGAACATCTAGCCCTTATCAGACGGTCTTTGTAGAAATTTACCTTGCGGAATTAGGTAGTTGATTGTGGAATAACCTTATTATGAAATAATACCGCCCACAAAAAGATTACCGCCAAAATTGGTAATAAAAATCCGATCTCATTCGGAAAGACGATTAAAAAGAATATCAAGACCAGATCAATGACAACTCCCAGTATCCAATGGTATGGTGTTGGAGAAAGGCCATTGTAGAAAGCTATAAACGATAGAGTAGCAAAAGTTGAACTAAAAAGTATTAATAGTACCAAATATTCATCTATAGCCAGTAAATCAAGAACCCCTAGACCACTCACAACAAAGAGAATCGCAACTACCACCCAAGTAATTTTTCCGACATAAGACGTCAATTTGCGGGATAGGACCTTTTCTAATAACCAAGATCGTCCTGACCACCCCGTATACACATTTTTCTCTTCATCAAAGAAGTTAAAAATGAAGATTAAATGGATTCCACCATGGGCCATCAGATACAAGCCCAAGAAAATTTCTTCCAGTCCTGCTAACTCCAATAAATTCATAGTAATCAATCCAGAAGATTCTCTTTTGGGGGTTTAAAATCTTCCTTCGGATTCTAGAAAATTAGAGATAATATTGAGGAAATAATAACAATAGAATCACAATCTAACCCAATCCAAGTATAATTGGTTTGAGTTACACAAGTTTATTCAAATTACCAGAATCAATATTTTTTTATTTTTCCTCAAGTCTAAAATTCTCTAAATTTAATTAAAGATGGCAATCAATGGGAACAATAAAAGCAGAAAAATTCGAACTACTTGAAAGAATTCCTTCCGTTAAAGAATATCAGTTTCTTCGTAACTCAGTGGGTTGGACGAAAGTTAGTGATGACGCAGTAGAGCAATCCCTGAAAAACTCGTTGTATTCAGTTTGTATGATTCGAAACAATAAAACAATTGCTATTGGAAGAGTGATCGGTGATGCTGGAATTTATTATTACATCCAAGACGTAATAGTATTTCCAAAATTTCAAAGAAAAGGATTAGGGAGAAGGATTATGAAGTCTATTATAAACTATTTGAATGAGAATGCTGATCCTACAGCATTTATCGGTTTGATGGCAGCTAAAGGATTTTGGAAGTTCTATGAGGAATATGGATTCCAAAGACGTTCTGTAAATGCCCCTGGGATGTTTAGATATCAAGGATAAAATAGATTATAGAAAATTAAGCAAAATGAATCATGGTATGTACACTTCATCTTTTCAGGAGAGTAAAATCCCTCAAATTGCCGACAAATTTCGTAATTTCAGATAATCTTCTTAAGATCTTTAGAAGCACTCTTATGAACGGATTCTAGCTTCTGTTCCGCTTTTAATAGGACTTTCAGGCTTTTTTCGATTTGTTTGAGTTTTTTGTCGATCTCTTTGACATTTGTCTGGACTTTTTTATATTGTGAATCGAATCGGTTCTGACGAGAATCTATTTGTTTCACATGAGCTTCTAGTTGTTTGAAATGCGTCCGATCATCTACTTGAGGATTATTACTGTCTGAGTTATTTTTAGGAGTTGGAAGTGATTGTTTTGGTGGGGATAAGGTGGAAGTAGGTGTTATTTCTCGCTCTTGACTAAGAGGATCGCGAAGGGGATTGAATACGGTGGAAGAAGATGATATGTTTGTTTTACTAGGGGGTAGTGGAGGAGGAATCCCTGGAGAAGGAGCTGGAGGAACTTGAAGAGGTTTAACAGGAGGGTCAGGACGAAGAAGAAGAGTTGACTGAGAAGAAGATCTGTTTGATAGATTCAGTTGGTCTTTCGATAGAGGAGGTTCTTGGAATGTTTCTTGTAAATCTAAAGGGATTATAGGTTTAATTTCATTAGGTGTACGTTCAGTATATGCTTGATCCCCTCCACAATGAGGGCAAGGAAGTGCCATTACATAATTTTTACACTCTTTACATACAGGACTCATAGTAAGTCACGACTTTTACTACTGAATTAAGTTCTTCTATTGGTTTAAATTGAAGTTTTACTTTTAATCACACAAGTTCAGTCAGAAAAAGTCACAACGGCTAATATTGTGAGTTCCAAAACAGTTTTGTCGGGTTAAGGATACTGTAATTAGAGAGAAAGCTATTTATTTTTCCAACGTGAACTGTCTTGGTACTAACTATCTCGATAAGGGTATTTAAAGTTTTCATTATCTGAAAGAGGAGATCTAAGAATATTTAAGTCGAAATCCAAGACTCTAAGCAGGAAAAGGCGACAAAACTATTAATCGTAAAAATTCATTTTCGTACGAAAAGAGGGTACTATTACTCATTCTCCTCGAAAAATATTGGCATGTAATCGAACTTCTAAGGGAAAACGTATAGGTCTCTTCTTTCAAGAGCTCCGTCAAATGCACATTTAGATTGGAAAATTTTATACAAGTTATTACGTTTGATCAAGTTATCTGCTTCCAATATTTTATTTTAATCTTCTCTTTGGATTCTAATTCCTTAAATTGGTAATTCCACTTAGAAGAAGTCAGAGTTTGGTGAATGGGGTCGCTATCCGATTCTTTTGGGCCAATTAAGAGATGAATTGCATACCCATCTGGTTGAACAACACGTTCGATTTCTTTGAGTTCTTCGTCGAAAGACCAACCAATCGCGTTAGCAGTAATTAAAACATCAACACTGTTTGTTGGTAATGGAATCTCATGTAAAAGGCCATCAATTACAAACAAATTTGAAATTCCATTTTGTTTTGCCTTTTGACGCATGAATTCACGAAAACGAGCAACTGGCTCTACTGCAAAAACGATCCGTGATTGTTTCACAACAGAAAACGCGATATTTCCCGTTCCAGCTCCCACATCAATGACTGTCTTACCATTCAGAGGAGTAATCGAGATGATCTCGTCAAGCTCCCAATGTAAACTGGCTCTATTATCATATTCTTCGGGACATTTGTTTGATACTAACATTAGCCCAAGCTCCCAAACTAATAGATCAATATAACTATTAAGTTGTTCTTGATCTACTGCAGCCCCATAATCATTCATTATTTCTATGATAAAAGAAGCAATTGCAGGATGTTTTGTGATCAGAAATCGCTTAATATCACTATTTGCATGAAGAACTGCAGCCAGTTCCCTTTTCGGTGCATACTGCTGCAAACTTCCTATTTGAAAAGCTTCCAGCAAAAATAAGTCTTCAACTTCGAGTGTGATACCTTTAAACATTTTTTTTAGTAGTTCCGCATACATGACAGATCATCTCTTCCATACATTAACTATCTATGTGATAATATCTGTTTATGACGATTATAGCAATCAATCCAGAAAATCCTCAGATAAGGATCTTAAATATTTCTTCGGATTCGCGAAATTTCGAGAGAATGCTTAAGGAAATATCAAAATTATCCTGTATGATCAATTTGGAATATCGAATAAATGAGGATATCAAGAGAGTTATGATAAACCTAACATTTACGAAGAGTGTATACAACGTCTCAAAAGGAAGGTAGTTCCTTATCCATTCATTGTGGAATGAGATGATAGCTCATTGAGACGTTCACTACAGCTTTTTATTTTTATATCTGTTTTAAGTGGGATACCCTTAGGTTTAGTAATTCTTCAATTACAGACCGATGAGACGATCACATCGAATGAGGATTTCTTTGAGTTATCCATTGGAAATATCCCAACGATTAATGTGTCTAATTGGCGTTTACATATAGAGGGGGAAGTTGAAAATCCAATTGTCCTTACCTATGAGAATTTAACTTCGTTACCTACTCAAACGATTAATGCTACATTGAGAAGTGTCAGTGGAAATTCAGGACGGGCAGAATGGCGGGGAGTTCCATTGAAAGATGTTCTAAATATAGCTCGACCTACTGAAAATGCGTATGATGTAGTGTTTTATGCTGCTGATGGATACACGTCGTCATTAACGTTAGAAGAAATAAACACATCTAATATACTATTAGTATTTGTCATGAACGGGGAAACATTACCAGCGGGTCAAGGTTTTCCACTACGAGTAGTTGCACCAGGGTATTATGGATATAAATGGGTCAAATGGGTTGTCAGAATTGATATTGTTGTAACAGATCATATTGGATTTTGGGAATCTCGTGGATGGAATGATGATGCCCGAATCTCTATTGCACGTGATTGGTCAGTACATGCGATTTTGTTTTCTATATCCTTTA
>JAEOTC010000102.1 GCA_016840035.1 Candidatus Hodarchaeota archaeon
TAGACTCTTTAGAGGAATTAAGTCATGATCAAGCTATTGAGAAACCTATTGCTAAATCCAGTTCTATATATGAAATCCTTTTTCACATGGTAGTCTGGCAAGATACTTTCTTGAAGAATATTAAGGATGAATCCACTGATTGGGGAGAAGCTAATCGAATTGCCAATGAGGAACTAGAAGAAGAAGTTAATAAAATTCTGAAGAAAAAAAAGTGGGAAGAGCTTGTAAACGATTTCAAAAGGGGGTTCAAGGAAGCAGGTACGCTTCTTGACACAATTGACTTAAAAAAACCAATGAAAACGTTTAGGAATAAACCTGTTCTATAGATGTATTGTATATTAAATTAACATAATTCCTACCATATGGGGCAGATTATTAAGAACCGCGTCGCTCAAGGAACATGGCCATTGAAGAAATCTCAATGAAAGAGTTCGTCATTAGAGAAAAATATCTTTCCATTGTGTCGTAAAATAACAGTTGGTAAGTGAAATTATGTCATTTCTTAGTCTATACATAATCTCCAAGATCTTTTCTTTGGGAAAATGGATGATTTTTAATCTATGATTAATGGAAATCGTTCTTTGTTTATTTTGATTACCTTACTTATCCCCAACTGTTCACGAAAAAGAAGTCTTTTGGTCTCCAAACGAGATATGACTCTCGAAATAGTTCCTTTTGAAACATCGAATTTTTCTGCTAGCGATTGTTGGTTCATACTTCCCTGTAAAAATAAGATTTCAAGAATTTTCATCTCTAATTCTGGCAAGATAGGATTCCACTTCGAATTAATAGTCTTCCAACGTCTGGAGAATATTTCATTTGCCGAATTTTCGGGATAAAGATCAAGATTATTCGGTATTTTGTTAATGGAATTAATTTTCTTTTGGATAATACCTGAAATTTCCTCTCTCTGATAGAATATAACTCCAGATACTATCACTAGAAATGAAATAAGTCCTAAGGGTATGAACTGATCTTACGAAACCTAGGACTCCTTTAATGATTTGTAATCCGATTTATAGTTAATATCATCGAATGAATAGATAATGTTTCCAAAATTTTATGTCACTCTAAATGATCTCTCTTAAGCTTGATCATCTTCGAAATGCCCAATTTTCTCCTATTAACAAGGCGTTTAGTCTCAAGTCGAGAGATAATCCGAGAAACGGACATAGAAGTAAGCCCTAATTTCTCCGCTAAAGATTTTTGATTCATGATTCCTTCATTGTACAATATTTCAATGGCTTTTAACTCATTTTCGGAGAGAATTGTTTCCCATTTCGATTGAATCGATTCCCAACGGAATACTCTCTCTTCTGAATTGTCACTAATGATAGATTCATCTTTATCTGACAAGAAGTTGTTTGAATTTTGAAATTTGTTTATTGAGTGCTTATATTTGGTAGTAAGACTCGTTAAACTATCTTTCTTGTAGAAAATGACTCCTAGGAGACCGATAAAGGTTATCAATACTAAGATTCCTAAGTATGGACCTAAAAGTTCTGGTGATTCAGTCTCTATTATTGTAACTGGGATAAGAATTTTTTTGATACTCCGTTGAACACCTATTGTCGATTCAAGATTTATTATAATTTCAATATTTCCTACTATTTCAGGTTTCGCTTCTAAGTTAATTTCGAAATGGATACACACTTTTTTTGATGGTTCTAATCGAAAATAAGAGATATTAGCTGTGATCCATGTAGGGAAGAAAATATTCCCTTCAATAGGAAATAGTTCCTCATTCACTACAGTTACATCACGTGTTTCTCCTCGTGTAGCATTCCAGGACTCAAAAAAGTCTAAATAATGATTAGAAGTCTTTCTTAAGTATAGTTGGGTTTGAAAGCTTTGAACATTTGTTTCTACCCAGAGTAACTCGAATATTCCTAAGTTTGTCGTAATACTTGGAAATGGCCTTAATCCTTGTGTGATGAGTGTAAAATCATCTTTAAACCTTATCACAACATGTTGTGAACCGACCATACACCCCCAATCAACCCCTATTTCAAAACTATAGACATTGGATGTTTTAGTTATGAATTTTCCGCGATAAGAGCCTGAAATATTATAGAGAGTCCCCTCTGGGATTGTAAAGTTATTTGATGAGAAAGAAATCATTGTATAAGTGTCTATTTCACTTTGATTCAAATCCATAACAGTATCTACAACTCTCAAAGTAAAATTCTCAATCGGGAATCCAAAAATTTTAAACTGCCCAAATAATTCCCCTTTCGAAGTGAAATTATTACCAAGAACTTTAAGGTGAAAATTACAGTAATACTCCCCGAATGGATTGATTATGTATGATAAAACTACTTGATTGATGTTCAACTCGGAATTAGAAGTAGATTCAGTAGAATGAATTGTTCCACAACAAGGTGCATTAATTTGTAAACCAAGAAAACAAGAACATAACAGTATTATTCCAATATAATACTTAGAATGTTTCATTTTCATCCTTCACAACCTCCTTTTATGGCAGATCAGATTTATAGTTTTTTCCCCTCTTGAATACTTTTCTTCGTATCCCTAAGAAAAGTCCAACTAACAACACCATTGAAAATGTGGGAAAGGAGGAATGTGCAGATGTCGTTGTACTGGTAGTTGTAATGGGATTTAGGATGGTGAAGACTTCATCTGAAATATCACTTACAGTAGTTCCATCATCAAAGGTAGCTACTACTTTTATAAGATAAAATGACCCCGAAGGGAGTGTGGAAACATTCCACATAAATTCTGCGACTTCAAGATTCGCTACTAACATAATCCAGTTGGTACCTGAATCTACAGAATAATAAACTGTATATTTAACGGAAGATCCATGCGTATCATATGCTGGAAGCCAGTCGAGTGTGATCGATCCTTTGATTATTTCTCGCCCATTTGGTACAATAATTTGAGGTGGGATGAGAACCCGAAATGGTGAGTGTGGTGAAATTGCTAAGGGATAAGAATCTTGACTAATCTGTGGTGAAGTGTCTTCTGGATAGCCTTCAATTGTATATGGTAAATCTATAATATTATCGTGATTATCATCTGGGCTAGTCCAATCTGACCAGTAATTGTAGTAAAATCGATTATCCATATCTGCATTATGTGTAAAGTCTTCAGCAGCCTGGGACTCTCTATCTGGGGCATCTAAATTATTATTCACAAAACTATTCAGAATGATCGTATTATTAGTAGATCCATAGCTAAACATTAAACCATAACCTCGATTTTCAGCTATGAAATTGTCCTTGATGATATTATTATGAGATCCGTCTAATAGGACTCCTTCCCAAGTATTATTGCTAATGACATTACCTCCGATAACATTGCCTGAGGAATGAATGAAAATTATCCCGTAATAAGAATCTTTAATCTCATTGTTGGTAATATTATTATTGGAAGAGTGATATAAATGAATTCCAGAGTAGTAATTGCTTATGTTTCTGATGTGATTATTGCTAATACTACAGTAAGTGGATGCTGATAAACTAATTCCGTGATATTTACCTGTATTGACAGTATTGTTGGTAATACTAAGTCGTTGGCTAGAATGAATTACGATACTACAATCTACCTGATTGGAGATGGAGATCGTACTGCAATTAACTAAGAAAATTTGTCCTGCTCCCATGGGAACGGTTTCATTGATCTTATTATACCAATAAAGAAGGGGTTTACCATTAATAGAATTATTTTTTACTTCTGCTTGTATATAAGATTCAATGGTAGCTCCTTTAATTAATAATTCACTTCTTAAGAGATTATCTTTAATAATATTAAGGGAGGAATCAATAAAATAAATACTACTCAGATTATTTCTGAGAAGATTATTATTTGTAGAATTAGATAGTAAAATTCTCGCAATAGAATAAATTGAATCCACCAAAGTATTATGGGAAAGAGTGTTATTAAATGAAGAGCTTAATTTAATTCCACTATCTCCTGAATTTAGAAGAAGATTACGAGTTAAAAGGTTGTTTTGAGAAGAGCATAACCATATCCCCTGATAAGCGTTGGGGAAAGTATTATTGACAAAGATATTGTCCTGAGAAGAATAAACCTGAATTGCATAAGGCATATATTCCCACCCCCATAACTCATAACCACTGTAGGGTAGCTCAGGGTATCCTTCAAAATCTCCTTCATTGATAGTGTTGTTAATGAAGCGATTATTAGTGGAAAAACTAACTGTTGAATACTTTTCCAGAAGATTATTTCTCACATTATTATTATTTGAATATCTTAAATCAATACCCTTCATATTGTTGTTGCTAATATTGCAATTAGATGAATACCCCAAATAAAGACGATAATCCAAAGTATTATTGAAGATTTCAATGTAATCACTAAAATGACAATATAATCTGTGTGTTAGATTAATGTCAACTAACTTGATTTGACTACAATTAACGAGGATAAGTTGTCCTGCTTCTATAGAAATTGATTCATTAACCTGATTAGACCAGTATAGAATTGATTCCCCGTCGACAGAATTATTTATTACTTCTCTTTGAATATAGGAATCAAGATCGTCACCATTGAAATTTAATGCCCCATATTGTGGATCAGTGAATTTATTTCCTGTTATAATGTTATCAGCAGATTGGTAGAGGTCAATATAGCCACCCCTTCCACCATTTTCTGTGAAAATGTTATTGATAATAGTATTGTTGGGAGAATTACTCAAGGTTATTCCAAAGCAGCTATTATTTGTAATATGATTCAAGGAAGAATTCCACAATCTAATCACCCCATAGTTATATGAATGTAAAATGTTCTGTATTATTTGACCATTCATTACGTCAGTAAAGTAGAGATACGTCAGTGAAGAATTGTATACTGAAAAGTAACAATCAACATGAGATATCCTTAATCCGTACAAATCAAGTCCTGATATCAGATAAGGATTGAATTGCGATCCATTTCCAGACCATCCATTTGCTAAAGCTTGGGTAGCGAAGTCTTCAGTGCCATTAATTTTAATCCAGTCTAAAGTTATCGAATATATGCTAGAATTGGTTTCTAGAGGTTGAACTTCGGTTATATTATGATTGTTTAGTGTTGGAATAAGTGAAATTATCAAAAAGAGGACTAATAATAGGCTATGTTGTTTTTTCATTTGATCAACTCAATTTTTATCAATATCTAGGTTCGATATTTCATGAGAAAACCTTCGGGATGTAGATGTTGGTTATCCAGAGAATAATACTTACATAAAATTCTATGTTTGCAGAAAAGTGTTACTAACTGTAATAACAAGTAATGTTGGTTATCCCGATATAGAAATCTTTTCTGGAGGAGGAATTTTTAGTTGTCTTCAAACTGATGGGTAATCACAAATTTGTGTATGTTGTCATCAGTTAACTATATAGTCATTTATTGTTTAATTCGTCGTACTAAAATTATTCTGGAGGACCTCGTTCGATTCTCTTTTGAATTTCCTTCAAAGAATACCGTTCTGACCAGCAAGCCTCTAATAGCCAATTAACACCAATGTCCATGAAGTGATGGATATAAGCATCCTCCTCTTTGTTTCCAACGGTTACAATGCTTTTTACAACATCAAATGAGTCCAGTGATTTCCTATACTTTCTAATATAACTTAAAATTTCTTGATAATCTTGAGGATATAATGAGGGATCAGATCCAGCTTTCAATGGAAATATCCCATCATATTTCGCAGCCCGTCGAAATGGTTTTTTATTTGGCCAAGTACCTCCGACCCAGATCTTTATATTACCTTCTGGTTTAAATTTAATTGGATCTATTATTTTGAAGTGTTTTCCATCAAAAGTAAAGGGTTTTCCAGACCACAAACCTTTTAGAATCTCTAAAGATTCATCAAGTATATCCCCTCTAATCTTAGGGTTCTCCTCTTCACCTAGAGCTTTTAATTCTGCTGTAGATCCCAAACCCACGCCAAGAATAAATCTTCCACTAGAAAGCTTATCTAGTGTAATAGCTTCTCTTGCTATTATCATTGGTCTTCTTCTTGCTAATGGTGTTACTGTTGTACCAATAGTGATTTTATTTGTTTTTGTAGCTATTGCAGCCAATATAATCCATGGATCTAAGACATTATGATCTGTTGCCCACGGTAGAAAAACGTGATCCCATAAAAAGAACCCATCCCATCCACATTCTTCCCCACTCTTAGCTAACTTGATGTAATCTTGTGGATTACTTGTAATGCCATGGTTAGCAATATATATGCCAAATTTTACCTTGCTAATCAAAAGTATCACCAAAATTAATAATAATTCAGTCCTTAAAAACATATTTTTAGTGTCCATTCAAAGTAAGATATTTGCTAAAGCCTCTCAGCATTGTTAAGCTGGAAATGTGGGATTTACTGCTTCAATGTCGCAAAATTGATGTTTGAGGACATTTGAATGTAATGTCGCTTATCCAACGAACAGTTCCGAAAATAAATTGATAAATAGGGGAGCAATATGCTAGGTCAAAAGGTTTAGTTGAAGAGGAAATAGGCTGTATAAGATAATTTTGGTGAAGAAATTGAATGATAAATTAGTTCAAGATCCGTTGTTCAAGATCTGGGAGAAAGCTTCTAGTACATGGAATTTTGCTAAGAAAGAAGTAATCCCAAATATTGAGGAGTTAACACCTGAAGGGTTAACACGAATCCTCAAAAAAAAGGGCTACATTAACAAAGGAAAAGTTTTAAAAATAATAAAGCGAGAATCAAGGGAAGGATTTCATTCAAACGTGCATTTTTTGGAGCTTTATTTTTCTAATGATATTCAAAAAGAAGTAATTTCATCTGAAATAGTTGTTAAGATACCTAAAACTGATGATTTAAGTAAACTTGCAGGAAAATACGAAGCGAGATTTTTTAAGGTTGTAACAGAAAAGAACAAAGAATTACCAGTTCCAACATGTTATGATGTAGCATTTTCTAAAGAAACAGGGTACTCTCATGTTATACTTGAAAATTTATCTAAAACACATGAAGAGTTATCAGATTTGCCTGTTCCTCCTTTAAAAAAACATTGTGAAAGGGCAATTGAGAGTTTAGCAAAAATCCATGCATTCTGGTGGGATCGGGTTGATGATGATTATCGTATTAACAAAAAAGCTTTTTTTGAAGTGTATGAAATCAATGAACAAATTATGCATAACGTGCTAAATTTTATAGGAGAAAGAATGAGTAACACACGAAGAAATCTGTATAAAAAAGTTTATTCATTATATCCTCAATTGCACTGGAAAAGAATTAGCACTAAAAAGAATTTAACTCTCGTACATGGTGATGCTGGCTTTTGGAATTTTTTCTATCCAAAAAACATTGAGAATGAAAAAGAAAAAGCGTATTTAATTGATTGGCAATCATGGAGGCCCGATTTCGGAATGCATGATTTGGCCTACATGATAGGTCTTGAATGGTATCCTGAACGAAGATTATTGATGGAAAAAATCCTAATAGAACATTATTATAATGTTCTAGTTGAACAAGGTGTAAAAAATTTCAGCTGGGATGAATGTTGGTATGACTACAAATTGGCGGCAATTAGAAATCTTTACATCCCAATAAACCAATGTGATATGAAAATTTCTGCATTGTGGTGGTGGCCTCATTTAGAAAGAGCGTGTCTCACATTTGAAGATTTAAATTGCATGGAGGTATTAGAAAATTAGAGCTTATGATTAATTATGACACCCCTAGTCTTTCATCTTTTTATATAACAGATGTGCAATAACCAACGATATGTAATTTGAAAGAGAGTAATTGGCTTTAGTCAAAATGAAATTGTTTTTACTAGAAATTAATAAGCTTTCCAATAGGAATGTCACAGTAAAAATCATAAATCAGCAAATTATAACTGTTCATTTATTCAACTATCAAATGCAATCCCATCGAACCATAATTTGATGAGTTTCTACAATCACTACTTTATTAACGACATCCTCAAGTTTATACTTATTTAAAAACTCTTTAAACAAGTCTAAAAAAACTTTTTTGCCTTGAGTCTCTGGTT
Organism: Candidatus Hodarchaeota archaeon; assembly: GCA_016840035.1. GTDB lineage: Archaea > Asgardarchaeota > Heimdallarchaeia > Hodarchaeales > Hodarchaeaceae > Hodarchaeum. Next base: position 7,992 of record JAEOTC010000102.1, read on the forward strand.
TTAAGAGAATTATTCCGTAAAATGTTCCTCTTGGATGTAGAATGTCATTACTAAAGTCATTATCTAAAGTGATTAGAATTCGTTCTTCTCTTTCGCATAACTGAAGTAAATCTTTATCTTCAATACCCATTTTTCCTTCGTGATATACACTGTCAACTTTATGATTTCCCATTGACTCTAGAACTTTTTTAACTGAAAAAGGAGAATTTTAATCTATTTTAAACTTCATTGATTTCCCTCAACTTTCCATTGTTAAGGGAATGACTTCTCCTCTGGCTAAAGAAGCTCCATACATTAGTGCGACATTCACATCCCCTTTCTTAAGCGAAGGATACTCTTTGAGTATTTCTTCTTCCCCCATTCCTTCTGCTACACAATCAAGAATAACAGAGACCATGACTCGGGTTCCTTTGATACAAACTTTACCATGACAAATATTGATGTTTGAAGATATTTGTTCTTTCCATTCTAAAGCCATTTTCAAACCTTCGATCGACTTATTTGAGTGCTTATTTTATTAGAAGTTAAATTTTTCAATTTTATTAAGCCTTTCCTTTTTTGACATGGTTTGTTATTAATTTTTATGTAATGCAAGCTATTGTTTGTAAAATTATATCTCAGAAAATTTACAAAATATACGGAGGTTCGTATGTAATACCAACGATAAGTGTTTCCAAAAAATTTCGATTTAGTAATAATTTTTCATGTTCCTTGACAAAATCTACACTACCAGAAAGACTGGTTACTTCTTTTTCAAGGATTTGTACGTAAACTGTAATAGTTTCATAGCAGACTGAATTAGATTGTGACTGGATTAAATCCAATGGTAATCAACCATATTCCGAATACAATTTCCTGTAAAGCTATGGGGATATTCAAACCCAGATAAAGTGGTGTTTTGATTGTCGTAAGATTCAACATTAATGAAAAACTAGCCAATAAAGACAATAGAGCACCAATAAAACCCCAAATAGATAACCATTGAGGGATTAACTGATATTGAAAAAGAATAAAATAAAACAGGAGACCACCGATATTTAAAGCCAGTATCATAACCACATGATTCATAAAATCACGACCAGTTCGTAACAAATTCCCTAGAGTTTCAGCATGTACTGGGTCTAAAGAATCTGAGCTTGAAAAATCCTGGCTTAGAGCCAATAACAAAAATGCTAGCACAATTGCTAAAATGTTAAATATACCTGCAATAATGCGAAAACTAACAAAGCCCAGAGATAATTCTTCATTATAGTTATTTAAAGTAGGGAATAGTAAAACAGCTATACCCACATAAGCAAATGCAAGGACAAATTGTGAGAGTACTCCAAAAATAACTTTCCGCTGATTTTCATAAATCTTACTGAGAAAATTGGGATCATCTATTGCTGGTATAATACTAAGGATGCCGGCAATAAAAACTACTAAATATAATATTCCAGCAATAACAATCGAATTCATTTCCAATTGCTCTCAAGCTTTAGATGTTAAAAAGCATTACTAGATACAATATAACAGATGTGCAATAACCGATATTACACGACAAATTCAAGTAATTGGGAAACAAAAATTTCTCGAAAGCCAGCTTTGAAAATTATAATAATAGTTAGGTGCCGTTTTTCAACGATATAAATTCCTATTTTTTGTTCCCTGCTCTATGTAAATCTTCAGTAAACTCAAGAAATTCAAACGCAATTTTTAATCTTCGTTCTGGAGAGATTTTTCTTGCAGATTCTCCTTCTTGTCTTAAATCCTTCAGACGATCTTTTTTGAATGAAAATATTGCCTTTAGCTCCTTATAATTTGACTGCTCTGAGCATTCAATGCCCAGATTTTATATTTCTGATAGTAGATACATTCACTTTTCTGTATATGAACGTATTTGGGAGACTACCATATATTCATAATTTCTGCAGAAATTCTCATTATTTGGATTTTATCAATAAGATTAGAAATCTTCTTTTTGCATAAATCATAGGATTTCGTGGAAACAATTTTAATCTCATAATTGTGTGAATTGCAGAATCATGAGTTGAAAAGAAATGAAAAGAACTATTGGGATAATGTTTATAATAATAATCACTTTTCTTTGTCAGAATCTAGTAGTGGACAAATCAACGGGAATCGATCTACCCCAAAATCCAATCATATTCGTTACTGGATTGGGAGGAACAGGAGAAAATTGGAATGGTGTGTTGGATATGTTTAAAACTGATGGATGGCCTAATAGTTCTCTCTTTGCGTACGATTTTGCTGATAATTTAGACTGTTCTGATCAAGGGAATATAAATAATGCTAATCAGATAGCGGGTTGGGTTACAAATATACTGAGCATTACAGGATCGAATAAAGTTGATATGATTGCTTATAGCATGGGAGGGATAAGTAGTCGTTACTATATGAAGTTTCTTAATGGAACTCATTTCGTCGATGATTATGTAAGCATAGCTAGTCCACAACATGGATCGTTGGGAACTGCTTCATGTGATTTCTATTTTGACAAGCCTAATGTATTAATTAAAATGTTGAATGAGGGAGATGAAACACCAGGTGGTATTCTAGACGATACTGTGGGAGATCGATATGATGGTATATTGAATATCACATACAATGGTACTCATGAACCTGGAAATGTCAATTATACAACGATTTATAGTCCAGATGACAATATCGTTTTCCCTTTTAATACCTCTAAGCTTAATGGAGCTATAAACATCTCTTTAGATGGATATTTACATGGACAAATTGACCAAGCAATGTATCGATATATCAGAGAAGCAGTGTATGACTGGAATGATAACATGACTACTACAACTACAACATTTCTTTCTTCCACAACAACAAAAACTACACCTACCTCCTCTACTACAACTTCAACCCAAGATAGTACTCCATCTTCATCACCTGGACTTAATTCCATTGTTCTACTATTCGTTTTGTGTATGATAACTATTTTACGTAAGAAGAAGTAGTATGAGGAAGAACTACTCTCTCAAAGCTAGCTTTAACAATTATAATCGGCGTTTGAAGACATTCAAATAGAAATGTCTTGAAGATAGATAATTCACAGTTTTCTGGTACTAGTTAATAATTTTTCATTAACTTTATAAACTAGTTAAGTCTTTTTTATTAACAATGTTTTCATTTCGAAGAAAATCAAAATTTCCAACGGATACCCAAATAGAATTTTGGGTACTAAACCAGAAGGCCTATTCGGGACGAAAGATAGCTAAAGAAAAAAAAGTGACTCCTGCGTTTGTTAGTCAAACCTTAAAGGAAGCCAATGAACGAATAGATGTGTTACTTAATGATGCAGCAAAAGCTAACAAAATTAAGCTAAATTACGTTAATACAGAGTTAGGTTTTGCACGAGGTAAAAGCTTCATCCTAAAGATGACAGTTTTCATCACATTTTCCCCCACAAGCGGTGTCCAAGTTTGGTATAAACACCAAGGTGGTTGTGTGGGATGTGAAATTTATGAAGAATGTCGAACTGCTTTACTCCAAGAATTCAAAGAACGAAATCTCCCAATTGCCAATCCAACACTTGTTCCCACTCATCTGAGTGAAAAACTCTTCGAATATCTGGAGAAGATGATTATTGATGCTGATTGATTTAGGATATATGAGGAATATTCCATATCGATTTCAACCCTATTGTAAGAAAAAATCCCCTTTTCAACAAGTAGTTGAGAGGATTGATCTATCGAAGATCCTGACTTTAATTCTCATTATTCTGATTCTTGGATTGAATATTTTACCTCCGTCGGTGGAGGAGAAAACGAAAGCGATATCCTCCTGGACTGCAATTCCAACTATTTCTCTTGAGGACAAACCGTTTAGTTCCGCATTTGATCTTGTTGAAACAGAAGATGGAGGTTTTGCTCTTCTGGGAAGAACAAATACTTTTGGCAATGATAGTACTGCTTGGTTACTAAAAACTGATTCCAATGGTACACTGGAATGGAATCGTACTTATTTTGAATCTGAGATTGATGTAGGAAGATGTGCCTTGATTCAAACCACTGATGGTGGTTATGCTTTTGTAGGATATACCACATCTTCCTGGATGTATTCAGGTTGGGATATTTCGTTAGTTAAAACCGATACGACTGGAATGGTATTGTGGAACCAAACATTGAATGATTTAGGAGCAGAATATGCTACCGACCTTATCCAAACACCAAATAATGAATTTATCGTTGCAGGTACAAGCTCTCCTTATTGTTGGTGCTGTTATAATGGTCCGTGTTATTCATGGCTAGTTAAAACCAATGCGGAGGGTTTACACCAATGGAATAATACTTATGGAACTGGAGTCGCAAATGCTTTAGTTCAAACTATGGATGAGGGATTTGCCTTTACTGCTACCAGTACTTCATCGTTGCCTTCTACTGGTCGAGGTATACCTCTGGTAAAGACGAATAACCAAGGGTCTCTTTTATGGAATTACACTTATGGTAGACCTATTAATTCTGAAGATTCTTGTTTAATTCAGACAACTCAAGGTGATTTTGTACTCATTGGAACCAATCCTACGTCTCTCTTTTATGACAATGATTTATGGCTAGTAAAAGTAAGTTCAGATGGACAGGTTCAGTGGGATCAGACATTTCAAGATTCATGCTGGGTATGGCTATCTGGGTTGCTTCAATCTTCGGATAGAGGTTATGCTTTCATCGGATCTATAATACCAGATGACTGGGATTACCGTCATTTTGGCCGTTTTAAAAGTGGGAACTTTGACATTCAGCTAGTTAAAACCGATGTTAATGGAAAAATTCAATGGCAGCAGACTTATGGTGGAAATCATCGTGAGGAGGTTTTCACTCTGATTCACACCAACGATGGAGGTTTTGCTTTCGCTGGAGCAACAAATTCTTTTGGTATAAGCGAGCTTTGTGGCGATTTCTATGACCCTCAGGGCATACATGGTCCCTATGGTTTTGCTTTATGGTTGGTCAAAGTTGATGCAGGGGGTAATATTGAGTGGATGCAAACCTATGGTGGTTTTGAGCTAGTAGAAGAAGTTCGGTATGAAACAATATCATATCAGACTGTTTATGGATTCGAACTCCATCTAAATGTTCTCTTTTTAATTGTGATCGTTACTATCTTTTCCAAAACGGCTAGAAAGAAATGAAGTGTTAAGTTATACGTAAAATTTGATAAGGATGGATTTAATTGAATAAAAAAGTACTAAATAGTTTTATTGTGTGTTTAACCTTTCTACTAATGGGAATGGTAATTATTCCGGCTATTACAAGAGCTGATTCAGATTTTGATTGGGTAGAGACATTTGAAAGTTCAGATTCTCTCAATGATTGGGATATCTCCCATGGAAATTATACAGTGAACGAAACTCTGGGCACTTTAGTGAGTGGTGCAGATTATTACCATACATACGCTGGGGGACGAGATTGGTATTTAAATTACATTTGGCGAAATAGTACTCCTATTACTGGTAAATGGAGTTTTGATCTTTTCCTGCCTAGTAATTTCACCTTTTTTATCTTCTATTATGTTGGTATTTCCGCGATTGCAGATGGAAGTCATCCTGAAGCAGGGTATACGTTTATTATAAATCCGACAGATATTCGAATTAATTATCGGTATGCATCAAACAATGCAGGAAATTTAGATAGCATTGTACTTCCAGATGATTTTGATGGTTGGCATCATTTTGATATTAATCGTAATCAAACAGGGCACATTTGGGTGTTACTTAACGGAACTAATATTTTAAACGGAATTGATACTTATCATACTCATTCAGAAAGAATTAACATCCAAACTGAACAGGGAGCAATGCTTGATAATATCTCATACGTTGGTATTCCTAGTGATGATACGGACACGACTACTACTACAGACGCAACCTCCCAAGTTTCAAGTACTGTAACCACCGATACGACCTCTCAATCATCCCCATTCTTGACTCCTATATTCTGTCTCTTATCGCTAATCGTCTTTCCAATCTTTAGAAGAAGATCCAAAAACCTTAAATCAAAATTAGATTAGAGATAGTCTATAAAGAATCAGGACTCCCATTGTCTTAAGAATCTGACTAAAAATTGTTTTTCAGGAAATTTATGTTTACCATTTTTTGAGTATAAATGATAATATGTATTCATTCACGATGTCGGGTTCTTCTAGATGAGCCCAATGTCCACACTCAGACAAAAACTTAATTTCAAACGAACCTTCAATGTATTTCTCCGTTCCCTTGGTTAGAGACTTATCAAGGGCAATATCTTTTTCTCCCCAAATCACAAGAGTTGGACATTTCACTTTTGGTGTTCTCTTTTTGAGCTTCTCTTGTCTCTCCTTTGTCATGGTCAATATCTTTACAAGATTCCAATTCGCACGGTAATAATTGATACTCGCTGTTAATGCTCCAGGTTGAGACCATGCTTCAACATATTTCTTCAATTCCTCCTCACTAAACAAATTGTATCTCGTGGATTCTCTAAGCATTTTTTTTAATATTTCGTAATTATTATTACTCAATACTTCTTCTGGACCTTCCATTAATTGGAAAAGGAAAATATACCAGCTCTTCTGAAGCTGACGAAATCTTAGAGACCAAAATGCTTCAACCAATGGTATAGGATGAGGACAGTTCAAGATAACGAGATTTTCTACATATTCAGGGGCCATCATCGCAATATTCCATGCCACTGCTCCGCCCCAATCATGACCAACAATGATAGCCTCACTTTCACCCAATGCTTCTATAAGTGCTGTGATATCTTGAGAAAGGATTAATGTATGATATTTATCCACCCCTATCGGCTTATCACTTTTATTATATCCCCGTAAATCAGGTGTAACAACTCGGTAAGTTTTTGATAACGCATTTATCTGATGTCTCCATGTGTACCAAAAATCTGGAAAGCCATGAAGCATTATAAGCAGTTTTCCAGAACCTTTTTCGACATAATGTAATGTCAGGTCACCTAAATCTTGAAAAGAATGATTCCAACCGTTTTTCATCATCTTTACCTACATCTAAACGTCATTTTCTTATTCTAGAGCACTGCGAGCTTTATCAAGGTCATCAGCTTCCAAGATTATACGAGAGTTTGTAGCAAGGTAGGTATGACCTAAATTAACTCCAGCATTTGCTATTTTGCGAATTGTCTCGCCTAACTCACCAGGTCGATCTTCAAGCTCTATTACAAGAACTTCCTGTTCTTTAACTACCTCTATACCAGCTTTTTCTAGTACACGACGAGCTGTGGGAGCATCTTTTACCAACAGATGAGCTATGGATTTTCCTTCACAAGGAAAGCCACAGTGCCCTTCAATGTTAATTTTAGCTTTACCTAACGCCTCACATATATCTGCGAATGTGCCTGGCCTATCTTCTACAATTATTGTCAAATCTTTCATAAAAATATTTCTCCTTAAGGAGTCTACCAACAGAGTTTTAATGTCTAGCTTACCATCAGATTTTGGTTTTCAGTCACTCGAATAGCTATTATAACAGCGTTATTCTTCCCAATTGACCTCTTAGTAATTATTCACCGGAGATAATCATATGAAACCTGATGTATTGAATAAAAATAAAATGTATTCAAAGATTGTTTTTTTTATATGCTTCTTTATATTTATTCTTCTTCTAACTCCTGTAACTTCAATCAATTCTCATGATCCACACTCTTCAGATCAATCCATAGTAAATCGTTTAACCGAAGTAAAATCTGATCTTGAATTAGCTGAATCAAAGATTCCTACAGCAGATTATGAACCCGAAGCTTACCCCTCATTTCAACTAAAAACGATTAGTCCAAGTGAAAGACAAATCAATTTTACCACAGATACACATCCTAAACTTTCATACAATCAAAATTTCTCTGCGTTAATCGGACCATACTATGAGGTGTTTTTTGATGATTTCGACGGAGATAATGAACCAGATTTAGTAATAGGGTCAGGTGGAGGATTATTCATTTGGAATTCGACTGGAGGTTTACTTTACCTCAATACAAGCATTAGACCAGACACCCTGACAGTTGGTAATATAACAGGTGATAGTACACCTGATCTAGTAGTATGTGTGTCTGAGGATTGGTTTGATGACATACCCTCACGGGTATATTTTATTGATGGATCAGACTGGTCAATCATCAGATATTTTGAATTTCCTCGAATATATGGGGATATTTTTGATTATGATTCTGGGAGATCTATAGCAGTTGCTGATCTGGTGGATAATGACAGTATAGATGATGTCATTGTTGGTACCAACGAAGGAGATATTTTAGGAATAAACGGTGCAACAGGAGATCTTTTTATGAATATTACTGGAGAGGAATGGCAAAATTCCTCCTATATTCTTAGTGTTGGATCTATAGCTATTGCAAATCTTACTGGGGATGCAGTATTAGACTTTTATGTTTCTGAAGGATCTAGTGGGGGAGATATTTATGCATTTGATGGAGCTACTAAGAGTAAATTATACCATAAGGTGTTTACCGAACCTCCATTCATATACATTGAGGAATTAGATATTATTGCCACTGATACCTCTGCAAATAACTTAGAATTTTTGAATAAAAGTACAGGTGAACTGTTATATGAAAATACTGATTCTACGGGTGATATCAAAGTTGGGGAATTAGTTGATCTTGATAATGACACTATTCCTGACACTATTATATTAGGAACTGATGAAGGCATTTGGTGGATAAATATTACAACAGGGGAGACAATTAAGTTCACTTCAGAATATCCTAAAATAACTTCATTAGATTTTGATCATTATACACCTAGTGATAATATAATTGATATTGTTGCTGGGTCAAGTACAGGAATTGTAACCCTCAATGGTGAAAATGGAGCTAAATTAAGTTATAGTGAAGTTGCGGACGTTCTTGAAGTTCTAGTATATTATGATATTAATAACGATAGTTTTTCAGAAGTTGTGGTTATTACTGACATAAGCTATTACCTCGGATTATATCTCTCTTTTTCTGATAATATTGATCCAGTCTTAAAATCTTGTACCCTACCAGAATTAGCTTTACAAGGTCATCCACTAGAATTCACTATCACATATAGCGAACCTAATCTTGATACAATCCAAATGGGTTATTTCAGTGGTGGAGTAAAATATTATACCCAACCTGACTCACTAACCTCTTCAGAAGCCATCTTTTCACTTCCTCCGCTAAAAGAAAGTTCCCTACTTTTCTGGTTCTGGGCAAATGATACCATGGGTAATATTGGAACTGAAGGAAATGAAACGGATTACTACGAGCTGATTTTAGCAGGAGATTCAGTATATCTTAATAGCGATGCAACTGATGAGATTACAGATATAGAATTAGCTGATTTTACACAGGATGGTATACTTGATATCGTGTTAAGTTCTCGTGATGAAGCAATCTATTTTATTGATGGATCTAATGGATCAACAATAATGACAAACACAGATCCAACATGGAGCATATATTCTCTTTGTATTATAGATTTTGATAATAATAATATCCCTGATATTGCAGCGAGTTCCTTGGACGCAGTTTATTTTATTAACGGTAGTACTGGTCAGACAGAATATATTTGCGATACAATAGAAGGTTTCTTAGGTAATATCGATACAGGGGATTTCAATGGTGATAACATCGAAGACATTGTCGTTACTACACAGGACGAACCTGATTATTTTAACGCGATTTATTTCATAGATGGAGCAACAGGTGTATTTATGCATGGGGTCGTTGGGTTTAACAATCCATCGGAGGTTGGAGTTGCCGATTTTAATACTGATGGAATAGATGATGTAGTGCTAACAACTGATGACGGAATTGTATGGTTTTTTGACGGAAGTGATAGTTTAAATTACAAGAATAATACTGATACAGAAGCAGGATTCATAAATTTATATAATGTTCAGTTAGCAATCGCAGATTTTACAAATGATTCAGTCCCTGATATTGCAGCCAGCTCATATACTAATACTGGAGTGGAAAGCTACTCATCTGTTTTAATTATTGACGGTTCCAGTTGGTCCACACTCTACGAAACTTCTCATATTGAATTTGCATCAATAAGTAATTTAGCTACAGGAGATTTCAATGGTGATAATATTCCAGATATTGTTGCAAGTGCAGCAACTGGATCTGAAACAGGTATTTTAGTGTTATTTGATGGCTCTACAGGAGAAATGCTCTACAATTTGACTTTTCAAGGTGAGATTACACATCCTGATCAGCTTGAACTTGTTGATTTCAATTCAGATAACATTCCTGATATTGTAGTCACGACTGAAGGCCCTAACGCAGTTAATATTGTTGATGGAAGAACCTTCAAATTGAAGTATACTAAAGATCTTGATTCAACAGCAAGTGGGTCATTAAAAGTTGCTAATTTTAATGACAACGAGTTACCAGAGATAGTTCTCGCAGGAAGTGGTTCAGATCTGAATTTAAAAGTAATCCAAGCTTTAGGTTTATTAGACGATCTCAGATTTAGTTTATCCTCTCCTACGGGCATTTCACAAGGTGAATCCTTAAATATAGACTTAAATCTTTTTAATAGTTTTAATCATGCTGTTATTGATGCCTCAGTTAGTGTATATGCTCGACGAGTTGACACAGATTTATTTCAGTCATATATTAGTGTACCTAGAGGTGATGGTACCTATTCTATTGAAATTGGCACCTCTGATTTGGAATTAGGGAAGTGGGAATTGTTTCCAGTAATAAACGAAGAGCCTTATGACGAAATTACTATAAGTGATTACCAAGATAGTACAAACTTGAATTACCACCCATATATGACAGTTGATATTGTGGGCCAAGTTTTAACAACTTATCAAATGACTGCCAAGTCAGGTACTTTTAATCCAGAAATTTATGTAATGCAGAAGGTGACAGAAGGAGATAATGTCACAATAATTATTTCCATACAAGATACTTATTATCATACGTTATCATCAGATGATATTAGCGTAACGGTATTTATGGATAATAGAACATACTTAGCATCTTCTACTGAGAAGGGAATATTTACTACAACCCTTCTAACCGAAGGATTATATTTTGGTGAATATAATATTACTGTTTTCATATCTGGTAACTACGTTCAAGATCATCAAGAATATCTAATGTTAGATATTATTCCACAATTTCCTTTGATTGATTTTTCACCAGAATTTCTACTTTTACTTGGAATCATATCATTTATTGTGACTCTTCTATTGATTATAGGTTTAAAAGTTACTCATGGTGCTTTTCAAAAATCAGAAGCTTCGGTGTTAAAATCGTTATTAATTGTAATGATTCTCACTACGATCTTCTTTGCTATCACGATTGCAGGTAGTATATTCTTCTTTTTTGAAGTCGACCCAATGTTGACTTTTTTTGCATTACTAGTTGGATTTGGTGAAATTATTCTTTTATTCTTCTTTTGGTTTTCTCGAATTTCGTATCAATACACTCGAGAATTAAGAGTCGGAGTTAAAGCATGGATCCCAATCCTAATACTAGTAGGAGTTATTGCACTCATGCTTAATGCAATGATGCTTGTTTCAACTGAAATAGAGTGGTTTGAGTATCGTATGGGTGATAACAGAATTGATTTACTTGTATTTTCTATTCCTCAGTTATTTTGGGATATTGGAATTGTTGGTTTTGCAACTGGATTTGTCTTTGTAGTTATTTCATCATTTTGGGAAACATACAAAAACATAAAAGAACTTAAAGCATTAAACAGGAAAATTCAAGAGGATTACTATCCTAAGGAACCAGAAAAATTCGAAATTGAATTATCTAATATAACAAGTTCATCGTATGTATCACTTTTGACATCGTTTATTGGTTGGTATCTACTCATAGTTTTCGCTTTTTTCACAACATTCCAGACCACACCTTATTTTCCTCTCATTGTTGCTGCGGGTATTCCATTGGGAATTAATGTTATCATTTTCTTTAGAACAAAGGTTATCGAAATAATAAGATCAGTATTGGGATCCTAATTCGGGAAAGATGGGAATCCCTGCTAGGTTACTTCTAGCTCTTTCCCCATCCCTCTTTGATATATTTCTCATCTAGCCTGACATAATTTTGATTATAGAAAATAGAAACTTCCAATAGAGTTTTTAAGGCATTAAGCAACATTAGAACTACTAAAGAATGAAGTAATATTAATTAAACTTGTATCTGAGGTCCAAATAGCGTATACATTGGGGGAAGCCCAATTAGAAACTGAAAGCAGATAATTTTGATCGACCATTAAGTAAAAACAATCGCAACATCGTTTGCATATAGTCAATGGTATTTCTGGTAAGTGTGAAGAATCTTCTCTTAATTTATTCAGAGATTTTTGACATAATCCCGCATTAATCTTTATTCCGGCATCTTGTAACTCCATTAATACAGGCTCAAACTCAAAATACAACTTCGGGTTGGGAAATCGGATAAGTACCTCTTGACCAACTTTAGCTAACTCTTGATGTATCTTGGCTATAATTGCTCTTCTCCCTTTAATAATGAATGCCATAACTGATGGAATTGTAGAAGATGAATCGAATAGAGGAGTTAGTCGTAAGTTTAACTCCTTTACTACCTCCTTTTTCTTAGCATATTCTTTTTCAATAAGTTCTTGAAGGTTAAGAAGTCCTTCAGATAGTGGTGCAACAATATAATGCTTGGGAGAGGTATTCAGAACCATTAGTATGCCTAGTTGCTCGAGTTCACTCAAAATACTATAAATTCTCGAACTTTTTACTCCTGTTGCTCTACAAAGATTACCTGCAGTGGCTTCTTTCTGTTTCACTAATTCCAAATAAACTTGTGCTTGAGTTTGCGAAAGTCCTGCCTCTATCAGTAAATTCACTAATTTTCCTAGTGTTGAATCAGTGTAAAAATCAGATTTTTCGGATATGGAATTTCCCATGATGTCCATCATTACCTCAAAAAGTTTCTACTTGCTACTATTAGTACTTAGTAGCTAACGTTTATATAGATTTTCCTGTCTATAATTATCCTGATAATGAGATTTCGGGATGATTCGAATGAAAAAACGAGAAATTTTTAATAAATTGTTTGAAAATGGAATTTCTTACCAAAATTATGTTAATAGAAGTGTTAACTATCAAGAAAAAATGGAAGCTAATTATACTGCAGCACAAAAAGCAGCTCAAAAGTTATCAAGGGATCAAATTAATCAAATGAATCAAAAATTACATGTCCTGTGTATTGCGGAAAATTGGTGTATTGATTGTGCAAATGGAGTTCCCATTATAGCTGTAATTGCAAATCTAATGACAAATTGGGATTTTCGGATTATATCTCGAGATGAGTGGAAAGAAGGTTTCGATGCATTCTACACTACTGCTGGAAGGAGAAAAATTCCAGTTATTATATTTGCAGATGACGATGGAGATGAGATTATGAGGTGGATTGAAAGACCAACAAGAAGTTACCAGCTTCTAGGAAAATTAAAGGAACAAAAGTTATCAAAAGAGGAATTTATCCAAAAATACACTGACACGCTTGAATTTCAACCTCCCTTTGTTTCTGAAGAGATTATTTCGGAGTTATTTTTTGCAGCAGAAAAAGCTGCATCAATTGTACGCGCTAATCCCACATCAAAAAAGAAGTAAAATACAATTAATAAATTACACTCGGTTTTTCAAATAGCTGAATGTTTTTTTAAGGAGAAAAATCTCAAACATATAATTCAAGACAATTCCAATTTGGGTTTATTATGGACAAACCGAGAACGTTTGATGAGATTCTAACAAGCGCATATAAACGGATGCATCGATACACTTGTGCAGAAGCCTCACTCCAAGCATTGCTAGAATTATGGGATTTACCGACTGAACCCCTATCTTGGGCATCTGCTGGTTACTTAGGGGCTATTGGATCGGGTTTCACTACATGTGGTCTAATAATAGGGAGTTCCATTGCAATTGGTCATAAGTGTGGTTATCTACTTCAGGGAATACCAGAAGAGAATGAGGAAGCTAGGGAAAAGGCAATCCAATTGGTCAATGAGCTTTATACGGATTTTTATTCTAAGTTTGAGAGTACTGATTGTAAATCTCTGAATACGGTCGATTTTCGTCAAGGGGAAGAAATTACCGATTGGATGATTCAAAAGGGATGGAAACAGACCTGTGACGTTTTTTTAGACTTTACTATAAGGAAATGCAACTCAATGGCGGAAGAAGGAAGAATCTAGCTTTTCTTTGCAGAATTCTGAATTAAATTTTTAAGTAAAATGACTAAAAAAAGTTAAAAAGTAGTACAAAGATAATTGACTAGACAATCCGCTTATAAGTCCATCAAACGAATGATTAGCCCAGGGAATTTCCAGATACATGTACTCATTGTGGGTAGAATTTAATGCGTGTTGAAGATCCCGGGAATTCCTCACAGATACCAGCGCATCTAGCGACCCTGCTGCAATAAACGTTGGTACCATGCCTGATCTATTAATATAACTTACAGGTGACGCTAAATCATATAGAAATGAATCTTCATTCGAGGTCACACCTAAAATCCGAGAAGACATTTGAGATATCTTACTAATACCATAGATAGATGCGACTCCCCTAACCTTAAGTTCAGAGTAGGTATAATTTCCACAATTCTCATTGAAATATGTCACATTTGTCCCGTAAGCAGCCACTAACGATAGTTGAGCTCCAGAGGATCGACCAAATAGAAAAATATTATCCTTATCTCCAGAATAGTGCTCAGCATTCTCTTTAGCAAACACGATGGCATCACGAACGTCATGAAGCATTCCAGTAAATCTTACCTCAGGATATAATCTATAATTTATTGCAAATACGGTAAATCCATGAAAAGCAAAGAATTGTGATACACTCTTAATTGGAATATCACTTTTCGATCCGCTAATCCATCCTCCTCCATGAATAACAATTAGAATTGGATTGGGATTATTCTCATTTGGTATATAGTATACATCAAGACTACTGAAATTGTTGTATTGAATGTTTTTTTGGATCCTAAGTATCGAGGAATCGTAGGAGTAACCATTCAGATAAACATTGAGAGAAAAAGGTGTTTGTAAGGGAACTAGATCAGAATTAGTATTGAATTCCAAAAACTCTTCTGAAGATACATGTGGACGAATTGAAGTAACTTGGAAATAGGGGTAAATAATGATGACAAATAGTATTAACGTCGAAAGAAAGCTAACCTGATGAATTTTGGATAATTTCTGTATTTCACCAGTAGTAAATTTCTGAAAACTTATCCTTAGGCCGATGTAAATTATAATAACCGTCAATTTTACTCCGATCCAGAAATTGAACTCCTTTAACCAGTAAGCTGAAAAGGAGAAACCTAAAATATAAAAGATCCATGAACCGAGAATTAGAAAACCTATCATTGTCTTCCAATCTCGAATCATTCGAGTCAGGAAGGTATTAGACACATCAGACTTATCATTCTTGTAGAAAAGATAAATATGATAAATGATAACAAGACTTAAAATTAACAGGAATGAATATTGGTACATTTGAATCCCAAAGATCACGATGATACTCTCGAGAATGTACCGAAGAATCACAGGGAGAATTACAAACGCTAAGAGAAGAGCTAGAAGTACTAGTAACCATTTTATTCCTCTAACAAGGAATTTACTCTTTTTCATTTTGTATCGATTTAATGTCTTTTATCCATCAAACATTTCTCTTATTTTTTCCTAAAACGCTTTTTTTGCCTTCTAGTTATGAAAGTAACTCCAATTAAAAAGAAAATACCACTAGATGGGGCACTAGATGGTTCAGTAGTTGTTGAGAGGGTAAGAGTGGTAGTTGTTGTTGTTGTTGTATCTGGTAATTCTGAGGTTATGGTAAACGGACTATCCGAAATTATCTCAGTTTCTAATCCATCTGTAGAACAAACTTTCACCTTCAATAAATAGTTGCCTTCTGGATATGAACTAATATCCCAGGTATAAGACGTATCCAGTAAGCTAGAAGAAATTTCAGTCCATTCGACTGCAGAAACAATTTTTGTATGAACGTTATACGATAAAACACGTTTTAATGGGTTTGCTGACGGAGTCCATTCTATAGTAACAACTCCTGTTACTTCTTGACCACTAGAGGGATATAAAATACTAATAGGTGCTAATGTTCCGGTACTGTATACTAATGGTCTTGAATCCTCATTTACAGAGTTCCCCAAAAAGCTGTAGGGTTGATCCACGATGCCATCATTGTTTGAATCCGGGGAAGTGTAATCAGACCAATAGTTATAACTAACATTGTTTTCTTCAAATGTATTATCAAAATCTGTTACTTGTGAATTGCCTGTAGGATTGTTATTGATGAATTCATTTCTGAATATCTGATTATTTGATGAGACTTCAAGTATCAACCCGAAAGCGGTAGAATTTTTAATTAAATTGTCATAATACATTGCTGAATCTGCGTTCCAACTGTGAATTCCGTCGTGGTTATTCAAAAGTATGTTATGAGATATAATCGAATTATTCACGATATTTCTTGCATGTATACCTATTTCATTTCCTATCAATGTATTGTACGAAACATTAGTATTCCAGCTAAACAATAATAAAATCCCATAATAATCATCTTGAACCTCATTCCATTCAACAACTGAATGATTTGAGTACCGTATAGTTATTCCCTGTGTACCAGCACCATAGATTTTATTATGCAATACTGTTGCATTGGGAGAGTTAGTAGAGGCAAGAGAATGAGCAACCATATTCCTGATGACAGTGTTATTCAAGAGCGAACTGTGAGGTGATCCATCCGCAAGTTCTATTGCTGCATAATAACTTTCAAACACATAATTATTTGCGACATATGCATAAGGTGATCCATAAACATACATTCCATAACCAGTCGAGAGACTAGTTCCTGCATGAATAACTCGGTTATATGTTATTTTTGACCTTCGGGAACTATGAAGCGTTATTCCGTCTTGGTACGAATTTTCAACCGTATTATTCTTAATCATGGCATAGGGGGAAGATTCTAACCATATTCCTTCGGATCCACTGTTAATTACAGTTGTATTCACGATTTGGCCATACGTGACATTGGAAAAGTGTATACCATCAGCTCCTCCATCGAGGTAACAACCTGTGATTCGGAAGTGTAAATTTGTATTACGAATCGTGATTCTATTCCCAGAGGTACCTGAAATATTTAGATTTTGTATTAACAGTGGATGTGTAATGTTCCCTAACAAAAAAACATCCCCACTAGCATTTACAAAGTCGATTAACTCTTGATTTCCATTTATTAATAATGGAGGAGTATCAATTAAACTTATCGAAGAACTGATATTATGGCTTCTATGTTGCGTACCAGCATTCAATATCCTAATAGATGACCCTAAGAACACTAAAAGTGTAATAAATACCAGAAAGAATACTAGCTTTTTCTTGTCATTATTTCTTTTGTCCTTTCTCATCTCTTTTCTTCCTGAAAAATTTGATTAGTGCTTCTTTAGGGATAAGTTCCTATTTAAAGTTAGAGTTCCGAATAAAAGTTTCTTTGTTTTTTGTAGTACTCAGTTTCATTCAATAATTGGTTTTACTTTATTCTAGTAATTCAATTCTGATTGAGATAGATCATAAGACTTGGTTGTGGAGAAGATTCTTGGGAAAGTCCATAGAATCTAAATTGGGCATCTAGAAAAGTATTCAAAAATGATATTTGCCAACGACTTTTCTTTGAATTTAATGTAGCATTAATAGATA
>JAEOTC010000103.1 GCA_016840035.1 Candidatus Hodarchaeota archaeon
AATCCAACCTTGCACCAATGGTTCACAGCATTTTGATTACGTTCAATAACAGACAATTCCTTAGGATCGAGTGTTAAATCATCAGAAAATCCCTTTCTCATATCTTTAACAAAATTTACAACAATTTTTTTATAAAGAGAGGCCCCTTCATCCATACCTAAGAGTTCAATGAGGGATTTAACCCGAAAATAAGAAAGCTGATCAATTATTTTGATAGAATTGAAATATAACAGAGAAATTTCTTTATCTTCACCATTATAGTTGCCAGGTAATGCTAAGGTATGGATAACATAATTAAGGATAGTTTTAAGTAATTCTGGAAATTGATTGATTGTTGGGTAGTCCTTGGAAAGAGAAGAAATATCATAAACTGATAGATCGCAACTAGAATTATTAATATATTGATTGATCCGTTTTTCAAGGTGCTGAGCATAATTAGCTAGAAGAGAAGGGTGAAGTTTAGACAGAGTAGTAAGAAAAATGTTGGTTTTATTAAAAGCAGTTTTAATACTCTTAATGGGACTAATTAACCCTTCAGCAGATTCATTATAACAATTATAGGTTTGTACTTTCATGGTGCCTCTGTCAGTATGAATATCATATATGAATTATGGATTTGGCATAATGAAGAAAAGAAGTGACCACCAGACAGAAGACCAGCACTCAACTCAGACACATTTTTACGACTCCTTTAGGCTAACTGACGAAGAACAGAAATTGGGGAAGGATACGGATTGAATACAATTCGTAAACTTTGGTGTTTATGTTTTTGAAGAATTATTGAATGCTTCATCAAAAACTTAATATACTCTGTTAGCTAATAATATCTAGCATTGACAACACTGAGTTAGCCAATAATGTCTAGCAAATTCATATCCCTCAAATATCCAACATTTTTGCAAAACGAGCTCTGGCTACTTAAAAGAAATAGAATGTCAGGAGTTCAAATTGCGCAGAATAAACGGATCTCCCGAGCAACTGTGAGTAAAACTTTGAAGAAAGCTAATGAACGCGTCAAATCTCTTCTTGAGAATGCTGCGCGGATGAACAGGATTCAAATAAAAATTCTTAACGAGGAGTTGGGGTATGTAAAGGGGTATAGTCACATGTTCAAACTAGAGGCGCATATTACTTTTTCCCCTATTAATGGAGTTCATGTATGGTATGACCACAAAGGAAAGTGTGAGAGTTGTGAGGATTTAACTAATTGTCGCGAAGTATTACTTCAGGAGTTTAAGGAACGTAACTTACAGGTTCCCCACACAGCCATCCGACCGACTGATCTTAGCGACCTTCTTTTTGAGAAAATTGAGGAGAGATTAAAATGACTAGCTCTGTTATCACACCTCAACAGTCTCCTCACTGTCCTCAGAAACCCCGTAAGGGAGAAAAGTATCGCTTAAATGAGATTAGAACTAGCCTTTTGACGGTTATAGCTCTTCTACTATTTATCCTTATTTTCCTAGTTCCTTTTATTCAGGAGGGCATTCCATTTTTCCCAGAGTCTACTAATCTATTTTCCTCTTCCTATGGTACTAAATATGCTGATGATAACGCACAAGCGCTTCTCCAAACTCATGACGGGAGTTTTATTCTTACTGGGATAACCTGGTCTTATGGGGCAGGTCAAAGTGATGTCTGGTTAATCAAGACAAACAAATATGGTGTTATCCTATGGAATCGTACTTTTGGAGGGAGGGACAAAGATTGGGCATCAGCAGTCGTGGAGACAGCTGATAGCGGATTTGTGCTTGTGGGAAGAACTTGGTCAGTTGGAGCTGGACAAAGTGATATGTGGATCATAAAGACTGATAGAAAAGGATTTGTACAATGGCAACAAACTGTAGGGGGGTCTGGTGACGACGAAGCTTATGATATTATACAAACCAATGATGGTGGTCTTGCCTTAGCTGGATATACCTACTCCCTCAATACAGATACTTCTGATATGTATCTTGTAAAGCTAGATTCAAATGGTACCTTGATATGGTCTCGAACATATGGAGGGGTTGGAAATGAACGGTGTTTCACCCTTATTCAAACTTTGGACGGCGGATATGCCCTTGGTGGCAGGACAAATTCTTTTGGAGAGGGTTATTATGATATGTACCTGGTAAAAACAGATTTCGAAGGATATCAGGAATGGGATCACACTTATGGGAATATTGGGCGCGATCAAGCATTTGCTCTTCTACAAACTCCAGAGGGGGGATTTGCACTTGCAGGGGAAACACAGCGATTTGATTCATATTATCGTGATTTCTGGCTTGTCAAAACTGATGATATTGGAACTCTTCAATGGAGTCAGACTTATGGTACCCCTGAAAGAGAATTATGCTTTGACCTAGTTCAGACTCCAGATAAAGGGTTTGTCTTAGCTGGGTACCAGACATCATTAAATAATACAAATGGATTTGTAGACCTCTACATTGTGAAATCTACGAATAATGGGGTTCTTGAATGGGAGCGAACTTATGGAGGACCATTACATGACCTAGCGTCTGCAATCGTAAGAACTGATGATGGAGGCTTTGCTGTGGCAGGGATTACAAATGCTCCGTGGTTTTATCCGTATTATGGTGGAGGAGATATGTGGCTACTAAAATTAGATGCTAAGGGAAGAATGACCTCCAAGAACAACGCTGGATTACTGTTAATGGGAACTATCCCCGTAGTCACCATAGTGGTATACCTGATTAATTATAAGGATCGAATGAGGAAAATAAGACGCCTTAAAATGGATGGATTAGTATGAAAAACAGATTTACGTGTATTTACGTGATAATCATAATAGGATTTATGAATATACTTCCTTTAAACATATTAGGGGGAAGGAGTATAGCTGATGAGGATATTACCTCATTTAACTACTTTGATCTCGTTAATAACGCCTTTAATCTGACTTCAGCTGAATTAACATTACTTGAAACAAATCAGTTTATTGTTCTCAATAGGTTAGGGACCGACGATATCTTAGATGCATACCGCTACTATTGGGAACAAGATCTTCCGATAATAATAACAACAGATACGATGTTACAAACGTGGCACTTGATCTTTGATCATGCACTTGAAAGAGTAGAAGAAATTATTTTTTTCCCAATAATGCAAGCACTTGCTTTGGAGATGAAAGAAAGATTTATCGAGCAGATAACTGTAGATACAGATGATGTTCCGGTGAATGATATATTGGTTTATCTTTCAGTTGCGGCGAAACTTGCAGATTCAACCGTCATTATTCCTTCTTCTGTCGCAGATCCTGTTAATGCAATTCTTGACGCAATTTACGATGAAATAACTATCTTTGAGGCGATAGAACAATTCCAAACAAGAGAAACTCAACGATTTATAGATGATTTCAGTATGTACCGTCCTCGAGGGCATTACACAAAATCAACCAACTTAGAAACGTATTTTCGCCTTTTTAAATGGTTTTCTAGAATTCCATTCTTCATGGACACCTATCCAGGAGTATTCTATCTCCAACGCTCCCCTGAACAGATGATTCGGGCCTCTGCATATCTACTATATTCAATGAAGAACTCCTATATCACGATAAACGATTTAGAAATAGTTGGTGCTACAGGGTTAGAGATATGGCAAGGAATTAAACACTTCATCGATGTAATGGTGGGTGAGACATATACGGTGACCCCTATAATGATGGATAATATCATCAAAACAGTGATGGGCAAAAATTTCTGGCATCCAGATGAGATTCAAGAGCGTGATATCCAATCCATCCAAAATCAAGTTTTAGGCGATAGCTCTATCCCCGCTCCAAAAGACGCATTTATAATTGATGCATTAGTACCTCTTGAATTTTGGCCTCCAGAACTACGAGTAACAGTAACCTCCTGCAAATCTCTGCTCTTATTTGGCGAAAGGTTGACCTTGGATACGTATGCAGGAAATCATCTCGTGTACCCATTTGTTAAAGGACCTTGGATTGATGCACCTGATAAGTACTTTCCCAATGGTTTAGAATTTGCGGCCACTATATTTCAATCTGAAAGAGCCAATAACTTTCTTTCAACCATCAATCACTCCCAATATCAATCCCAACTTCTTAATATTCGAAAGGAAATAGAGGCGTGGCCTTCTGAAGAGAAACAGACCCTTTCGTGGAAATGGATGGAAGC
>JAEOTC010000104.1 GCA_016840035.1 Candidatus Hodarchaeota archaeon
ATTTTCCGTTTCCGAGCATGAGTGATATCTCGAGTAAGCTTTGCAGAAAAGATGAAATCGGGAGGGGTATAATAATACCACCCTCGAACCATGGTTTCGGTCGGAATGCGATAAAAAGTGGAATTAACTTCATTTAAAGGAGAATATTGGGAATAATACTCCAATTCGCTAGTTATATTGGATGGGTAGAAAGGACCGCGCCAATGATTGTAAGCCCAACCAGCACATCCAAGATAGATCATTTGTGAATAATAAGGACAATCATGTTAATATAAGTTCTTCCCTCATAAAGCTATAGAGAATTTTTCTTCTGCATACCAAGGGTTTTGGATAAGAAATTGCTGAAAGTTGTACATTGATTCGGATAGAGTACTTTTTGGGTAGAATCCATGATTCACAATCTTAGAATTGTCAATCCACACCTCTTGTCCTAACTTATCAAATAAAATTGGAAGAAATAAAGAATTTTCTTTAGGTTTAACGAAAGCACGGATAATTTTCGAGATATATAAAAGCGGTTTGAAAACCCCTAGGGGGATAGATAATATCTTCACGTTTTCTTGATTCATTACGAGACCTAATTCGAAAATAAACTCACGAAGCGTGGGAGTAAAACTAACAAGGTTGAATGCTTCACCATTTCCAATATTAAAATCACTAAAATAAATTAATGCTCGTACTACATCTTGTACATCAACAAGACTGATTTTTTCAGACCCTCCTCCAGGTAAAGGGACATATCGTCCGAAAAACATTCTTGCAAATATATCAGAGGTAACTCCTTGACCTCCCACAATTCCTGAAGGCCTTAATAGTGTAATTAGACGTTCAGGGAACTTTTTTGAATAGTTCCAAACAAGTTCCTCTCCTAAACTTTTTGTTTGTTCATAGCTTTTCCTTTGATTACAATCAATAGGTTGATCCTCAGTTACTCCTCGACCATTAGAATGATGTAAAGATCCATATACAGCGACTGAAGAAACATATACAAGTTTTTTAATATTATTAACGTGAAAACCACGAAGTACACGGGTTGTACCAGCGACATTCGTATCATATAACGTTTGAAAAGGTTGATAGAAGTTAAAAATCGCCCCACAGTGAAATAATACGGTTTTTTCAGGATCCTCGGTCTTAGTGAAGTTCAACACATCAGGGGTACTTTTTAAGTCTCCCCAATAAATTTCAACACCATTTTGAGTTACCCATTGGATAAATTTTTCTCTGAAGGGAGAACCTGTCCTCTTTCTAATTAATAGTCGGATTTTATCTTTCTTATTCTGAGTTTGATTTTTCTTATAAAGTGACTTAACCAAATTTTGTCCGATTAATCCTGTTGCACCAGTTATGAGTATTGTCATTCAGATCCGCCCATGAATCAGTGTTAGTAAGGAGGTAATGAAGAATAATAATCCTAAACAGAAATTCATTGAAAATATCGGTAGGAAGTTTAAAACATCCCAAATAATCTTTTATGAATCTGAGGTAAATATAATAAAGAAAAACCAAACAAAAGGTGAAGTATTATGCAATATGTTAGATTGGGAAAAACAGGTTTAGAAGTATCACGGATATGCTTGGGAATGATGTCTTATGGTGACCCAAGTGTTTCTAAATGGACTTTACCTCTCGATGAAGCACGACCTATAGTAAAGAAAGCACTTGACCTCGGGATTAATTTTTTCGATACCGCAAATGTATATTCACAAGGAAAATCAGAAGAAATAACAGGACAACTATTGGGAGATTATCGTGATGAAGTAGTTGTTGCCACAAAAGTCTTTTTTCCAATGGGAGGTTTTACTGATACTCCTACTCCAAATCAGGCTGGATTATCGCGCTACCATATCTATCGTGCGATTGATGAATCTTTGAAACGGTTGAAGATGAAGCATGTAGATTTATATCAGATACACCGGCTAGATCCGAATGTTCCTATAGAAAGCATCCTTCGAACATTGAACCATTTGATAGATCAAGGAAAAGTGCTTCACATTGGGGCAAGCTCAATGTTCGCATGGCAATTCGCTAAAAGCCTATGGATTGCAGATAAATATGGCTTAGAATCCTTTAAAACAATGCAAAATCATTATAATCTGCTTTATCGAGAGGAGGAAAGAGAAATGTTACCCCTATGTGAGGATCAGGGCATAGGTGTTATTCCATGGTCTCCTCTTGCGCGAGGTTTCCTTTCAGGTAAATATTCTTCACAAATAACTGTTGAATCAGCCCGGTATAAACATGATAAGTATCTCAAAAGTCGATTTTTCAAACCTGAAGATTTTAAAGTAGTCGATCAAGTCATTGAGGTTGCTAAGGAAAAAGGAGTTACTCCCGTTCAAGTAGCATTAGCGTGGTTATTTTCAAACACTACTATAACTGCACCAATTGTAGGGATTACGAAATTAGCTTACGTTGAAGAAATTGTGGAGGCTTTAGATATTAGATTGACTGAGGATGAAGTTCACAGGCTTGAAGAACATTATATTCCACATCCAATTATTGGACATAGCTGAGGAAATTAAATTCTAGGGTGATAAAATATCTAGGGATAGAATCCTCTAGTGTTATGACCGAAAAGATTTGGATTTCCGATCTACAGAACTTGGAAAAGATACTTGGATTCATTCTTGAATGTCCACGGTGTCGCTCGTGGAATCTATCATATCAAGATACCTCCCAGGAAATACGCATAAAATGCCAACGTTGTGGGATAAAATTACAAGTTTTCAAAGAATCATTAATCAACAGAAAAGAAATTTTCCTTCCGAGTATTATCTAAGTTTGTATCAATCATTCTAGAGAAGAAATTCGTTTCATGAGCGTAATAGTCGTCTCTTCTTCATTATA
>JAEOTC010000105.1 GCA_016840035.1 Candidatus Hodarchaeota archaeon
CTCTTATCCAGTTATTCTAAGTACATTGTTCTTTGGGATTATACATCTACCGCTGATTTTCTTTGGAGCTGATTTTATATCAGTTAGTGTTATTTTTTTAATGACACTAACGCTAGGATATTTTACAGCCACATTAAGAGAGAAACATCAGAGCGTATTACCTTCGATTGGCATTCATATTACTACAAACATCGGAGGAACGATGCTAGGTCCAATTGTATTTGCTATCTTGGTTGGATCAATTTAAATGATAGAAATTTTAGTGAATCTGAAGGCAAAATCGGAAATATTGTCTCGTCCTTGATGGATAATCTTCCATCTTATACAGTGGTTCTCTCTGATCAGATATCTAGGGCTAAATCAGCTATGAACGATGAAGTTCAATGAGTATTAATCCCTTAATACAAAATTATTGATGTTGAAAACATTAAAAGCAAAAATGTAATCCCATCAACGTACTAACGTACGTTATTAAAATTACACATTTCATGCCATTTGTACATTTAATGAGCTCTATGACACTTCTCAAGAAGGCTAGGAATTGATATGGTTCAGATTCTGAAAAAGGAAAGAAAGGAGAAGATAGAACGTGCAGCTCTTGATGAGTTTATGTTAAAGGGCTTCTTAAATGCATCCATGAGAAAAATCGCTCAGAATGCACAAATTAGTACAAGTAATCTGTATAATTATTTTGAAAGTAAAGAGAAATTATTTTACTCAATCACTGATGGAGTTTACACTATTATCAACACTTTAGTAAAAGATCTGACACGAACAGAAAGAGAAATTGGAAGAGAGATTTTTTTTGAACAAGTCAGCAATTTAATTGCAAAACCAATCATGAAATTAATAAAAAATCATCGCGAGAAATTTCTGTTGATTATGGAGGGTAGTCAAGGTACAAAATATGAAAATTATCAGGAGGAATTAGTAATAATAATTGAGAAACATTTTACTGAGCATTTTCATACAATGGAAAACATAGAGACTCAAGATTTGGCAGATACTTTTATATTTCATATTCTGGCTAGAAATTTATTAGAAGGGTTACTAGAGATCTCGAGGCATTATGTAAATGATAAGTGGGTGGATTTTAACGTTGAAGCGCTAATGAAATACCATGTAGATGGAATGTCTCAATTTTTCAAGTGAATATTTAGAGTTTGCTTTACTTGAATTTTATATTATCTTCCAATTGTATTTCTTGAAGGGAATATGGGTTTTTTTTCAGGATAATTTGCCTCAAAACTATCGTTTATATATACCAATAACGAACAGTCATTCGCTAATATCTTTAAAAGTGAACATATGTTCACTATTGAGAAGGTTGTGTCTTAATTGAAAGTGGTAATTATTGTGTTCAGCCCTTCTGGAAATACCTTAAAAGTGGCTAAAATGTTAGAAAAAAATCTGTTAGAGAAAAATGTCTCTGTTCAATTTGTTGATATTACTAGAACGAGGGGTTTATTCCGATACAGGAACTTTGGTCAATATTTGTACAAACATGTAGAAAAACATGACGTACTTTGTATTGGGTCTCCTGTATATGCTCATCATTTACATTATAATGTCCAGGATCTTATCAAATCCTTACCTCCCCCGGTTAATGGATGGGGAAAACTGACTCTTCCTTTCGTAACCTATGGAGGGATAAATTCAGGAGTTGCTCTCCAAGAAGCAGGAAACCTCCTGAAAAAGACTGGTCGAATACCTATTGCGGGGATGAAGATCAATTCTCAACATTCTTTGACAAAAATACCACAAATAACAGTAAAGGTGAATGAGGGAATGCCTGGAAACGAAATCGGATATTTGGTTGAAGAATTATCAAATAAAATTTTGAATGGAGAGGAATATGTGGATGCTTCGAAGGAGTTCCGTTATCAGAATTTCAAAGTTCGTTTTAAAGCCAAAATTCTCTTTCGTGAAAAATTCTGGCAGAAACACCTTTATCCTAAACAAATTATAGATTGTGAGAAATGTATTCACTGTGGGAAGTGTGTTGCAAATTGTCCTGTTCAAAGGATTGAGATGATTGATAAAAAACCTAGTATTTCCCATGGAAGCCCAGATTGTATACACTGTGGTTCTTGTGTTGCTTTATGCCCAACGAATGCGATAACCTTTGATATGAATTGGAATAGGTGGAATCAGCTTCTTTCAAAAGCTGCTGCAGGTCACGGTCCTCTTCCTAGTAATGAAGAACCTAAATCAGCAGTCTATGGTACAATCAATACCTAGAGGAGAATTAGGATGCGATTGAGAAAAAGCATTAGGTTTATCTGTATAATCACTTTTTTCCTTGCCTTACTAGGAATTCCTTTTTCATATTTAAGTCTAGAAACTACTGCTCTTGTTACTGTTCTATCAAGTACTCTTTGGTTCCTTGAATACTTCCTTTTTGAGAGAAATACCATTCCCAAAGTTTCCAATTTTGCCTTGGATCTTGAGGTTGTCAGAAACCTAGCAACATCAAAAGAGGATCAATTTCCAACTCATCTAAACAGTTTGATAATAGCAGAGGGAGAAATTCCAGACTGGATTGTTGTTGCTGGAGGAGCCCCTCAAAATTTTCAAATTTCTTTTACATCATTTCAAGTAGTATATAGAGATAAAACTATCATCATTGAATGTCCTTTCAATAAAGTACTTTATGACAAGTTCTGTCGTTTTAAACTCTTGGGAATTAAGGGTAAGGCCTTTTATGAGAGGAACTTTGATATTATGCAAAAAGCATTGTTAGAAGCTGACTCTATTCTTGTGACTCATGAGCATTGGGATCATCTTGGTGGAATAGCTCAATCACCTCATATTAATGAACTTATGAGGAAGACGGTCCTAACTTCAGAACAAAAATCTGGTCACACCATCAAAATGGCCAATTTTCCAAAAGAGGTATTGGATAAATATATCCCTTTAGAATATGAAAGCTATCACATTCTTTCTCCAGGGCTTGTATTAATTAAAGCCCCTGGTCATAGTTGTGGATCTCAATTGATTTATCTTCAATTGAGTAATGGAGAAGAGTTTCTATTTATTGGTGACATTGCTTGGAATCTAATTAATATTCAACGTCTCAAAAATCATTCAAGGATCGGAATGTTACTCAGATATGAAAACGGAAGAAATCTTGGTCACCAGTTAAGATGGCTTTTTGACAATATCTGGAGAAACCCAAAAGAGAAAATCCATATTGTCACATCTCATGATCTCAAGCATCTGGAGTATTATCATCACATTGGATTAATTGGTGATCAATTCCATAAAATGTAATTTTTAAATCACTGTTTGGGTAGGAAAGGGTTATTTGCACATCAAAAGGCCATATATAGGTGAGTATATACTTTGGTAATCTAAACTGGTCTTTTACGAAATTTTTCTATATTTGGTAAAACATATCTTGAAGATCACTCCACCTGAGACTTTTCTTTAAATCGATTTGGATTCAAGTTGATTTCATGGATTGAAGAAAGTATGAGATGAGTTCTAGGGAAGTCTCTACAATAGTATCCCAATCTAACAATATTAATTCAAGAGTTGAATCTCTTAAGTCCGTTTGTTCGATGATTCCTTCTATCAACACAAACACATAGTGTAATATCTTGTGATTCTCTAATTGATTGGTGATTGATCCATCTTTTTTCCCCTTCTGAATAGCTTGGAGATAACGTTCCTCAAATCTTAGGATTTGTAAGAAATACTGAGCTAAATCAGGTTCAGTCGCATCTTCAATGAATTTATGGATTTCTGAGCCCTGGTAATCGATCTTATCAACCTGTAGTTTCCGTTGCTCTAATACATAATCGTAAATCTGGTCTATCGTAACATTTTCGAGTTTTATTCGGAGGAAGAACTCTCGTAACATAGAAGTCGTTAGTGGACTCCCTTTACTGCTGGTGAAAATTCCTTTACATAAAATAAGCATTTCTTCCAGTCCAGTCAGATGGATTGGGATACTTGTTTCAATCATTTCATTAGTATTCTGAAAAAAGCGTGTTCCAATTTGAAAATACACTGAATCTTTATTCTTGAAATAATTGTAAACTGTCATTCGACTAACAAGTGCAGCTTCGGCAATATCATCTATAAGCACTTCTTTCAGTGGTTTTTCTAAAAAAAGGGTTTCTGCTGCTGTAAGAATAGCTTCTTTGGTTAAGACTTTCTTTTTATCACGTAATTGGCCTTTCTTCTGCTGCTTGTTTTTCTTTTTAGCATGCTTCATGACAATTTTCATCCTTTTTTTAAAATATATAAACATTTACTCTGACTATATAATTAGACTCAAAGTATAAGTTTTTACACTAGAAAAGAATTTCTTCTTTCTGATCTTCTGGAAGTTTTTGGATTTGAGAACGTAAATGAAAATAGTAGTAATTTCCGAATATTTAACTACTTTTAATTCTGTAGTAATTAGATACATTAATTCTAAGAAAAGACCGTAGGGATTAAATATGACTAAGAATAATAATATGAAACAATTTATTTGGCCTGTTGTGATTCTGATAATTGGAATCTTAAAGCATGTACCAATGATAATAGCTGGAGAGAAAATTCTCATAAAAACACAATCAACAAATGAAACTCTTCATCTCTTATTCATCCCAGGTTGGATAATATTGATAATATGGCTTTGGTTAAGCGAAAGAAAGAAATATTCGAAGTGAAAATGATTTTAATTTAAAAAACTGATTGGTGAATAGAAATGAAATTATTAGCTATTAGTGGAAGTCCACGCAAAGGTGGAACATATAAAGTACTAAATTCGATGAAAGAAAAGTTTCCTGATATTGATTATGAGATCATTTCACTAAAGGATATGCAGTTAAAGGATTGTTATGGTTGTTATACCTGTATTAACCGTGGTCCTGAGTACTGTCCATTAAAAGAT
Organism: Candidatus Hodarchaeota archaeon; assembly: GCA_016840035.1. Classification (GTDB taxonomy): domain Archaea; phylum Asgardarchaeota; class Heimdallarchaeia; order Hodarchaeales; family Hodarchaeaceae; genus Hodarchaeum. The sequence goes on from JAEOTC010000105.1 coordinate 4,889, forward strand.
GACCGAGATATAATTTTGAAGAAAATGGAAGAAGCAGATGGAGTAGTTTTTGCTACACCGACACATACAAGACACGTTTCTGTACTAATGAAGAAATTCATGGATAAATTAGGGTATATTGCCCATCGTCCGTATTTTTTTGACAAATATGCATTATTTATCGCTACATGCAAAGGTTTTGGAGCAGATATGGCCAATGAGTATATGAGTAGTAATATTGGGCAATTTGGGTTCAATGTTGTTTCAACACTTGACCTTTATATTTCTACAAAATCAGAGGCCGAAACACAGTACAATATTGAGCAAACCGTTCAAGCATTTGAAAAATTAATATCAGCAATCCAGATAGGAGAGAGATCTAAACCAACATTCAATGATTTAGTGTATTTTCACATTTTCAAAGCTATTTCTGAGTTAAATAAGAAGGAAGGGATAGCAGATTATGAGTATTATAAAGATAAAACTGATTATTACTATGATCTTAAGATTCCCTTCTATAAGAACAGGTTTGCTAAATGGGTTGCAGGTAAAGAAATCAAAAAGTTTTCAGAGAATAAATAGACATAAGCTAACGTCATAACTCTTTCAGATAACAGATGTGTAGTAACCAGTGGTAAGCTCACAAGATTATACCTTTGTAATCTAAACCTTTCGTAGGACTCTATCAGTTTTTGAAGCCTAATTAATCACAAGGAGTTCTTTCTAGAAATTCGGGAGTTTTAGGTTTTTTATATTGGGAAAAGAATATACTAGGGTATATACTTCATTAGTGAGAATTCCGAAAACAGAACTGCTTCCAAAATTAAATTAGTTCTTAACAATATTAGAGAGAAATTTTGCTAAATTTCTTCTAAATCTTTATAAGAAGCTCATTTTGTAGGTTAATATGGTTTTCATTTATTTAGAATTTGATTTAATAAGCTAGTTTTACAATCGTATCATTTTTACTTTTATCATTGATTTTTATCCATTTTAAATGTTGGAATTTTATTATTGGGACCGCAAGCAGAGATTTCTGGTTCTTCTGTGTGGAAATCAAACAACAAATTCAAGTGAGTATTATGAGTTTTGGAAATTCATACAATCGTGGACCACGAGAAATGCACAAAGTAACCTGTGCTGATTGTGGAGTAGAAACGGAAGTTCCCTTCAAACCCGATGGAACAAGACCAGTCTACTGCCAAGAATGTTATAGAAAACGCAGACCAAAAAGGTACTAAGTACCTAAAGACTATCTAACGATATTCTTTCTATTCCTCTTTTTTTTATTGATTTCAAAAAGAATCTAAGTCCAGAGTATTTAATAATAAACTCGAGAATATTCAGGATAATACACTCTTCTGGTAATGCTATCTAAACCAGCCCTGGACTGAGTTGGGATAAAGGAACTAATGTAAATTAGTCTTAAAAACTCTTCTTATGAAATAAATGTGTTTATGTTTGAAATTGTCAAATTGGTTTAATTAGTGATCAATTCCAATAAAATGACTTCAGTGTACTGATATGTCTGGAGAGACACCTAGATTTTGTCAGGATCGATAATTCTTTTTATGATGTAGTTTTCTCTTTCTAACAAAATAAACCAATCTTGATGTGATATCTTGAACAGAAGAAGGCTCGTTGGAATTATATTTCTAGTTTTCTGTTTTTCACCTTTCATGGGTTCAGTATCTGCTTGTACTATTTTTACTGTAACAGATGGTGAATCTATCTTTTTTTGTGGAAATGAGGACAATAGTGAGGCTTTTCAATGGAGAATCTGGTTTAATCCTGCAACGAAAACGAAATATGGAAGGATTTTCCTTGGATTCAGAATAGTTAACAATTTGGATGTCCCCATGGCCGGGTTAAACGATCAAGGATTAGCCATAGATTTTAATGGGATTTCTTATGCTCCAATGAATATTAATCCTGAACGAGAGGATTATCATGGAGTGATTCTTACGAAATGGTTGGCAGAGTGCGCCACGGTAAACGAAGTCAAAGAGATGCTACCAATGTATAATTTACTTGATCTTGAAAAGAATTCCAATCAAATTCACGTTGCTGATAAAACAGGAAATGCAATGGTAGTTGCAGTAGATTCTGATGGGGAATTAAATCCTGTAAATATTTCAGAAGACTATTTAGTTTCTACAAATTTTAATCTTCATTATGATGAGCAGTTATCATGGGAACTACAACACAGTGGGAGATACAATACAACTGCAACCAGTCTTGAGACAATGTTGCGATATCACAATCTAAGTGTAGAAGGTTGTCGAGGTATTTTAGAAGAAACTGCCTTAAATCCTAATTTAGGATATGGCTTCATTATTGACTTAAAATCAGAACTTATTTACCTCTATTCTCATGATGATTTTGAACGCACTGCTGTATTGGATATTCATGAGGAATTAGCTAAAGGAGCTCATTCCTATGCTATTGAAACGTTGGTTACACAACAATCTGGTATCATCAAACCTTATATCCGTAACAGTATTCTTATTTCATTACTTATTATACTTACTATAATTGGATTATCTTTTACTGCCTATTTCTATGACTTAAGGCCTTTACTTCAGTCAGTACCGAGTAAAAAGGACGAATCTACTCAGCTTAAACCGTCTATTACCTCCAAATTGATCACAATGAAACCGAAGTCCCGTTTTCTTCTAGCGATTCTTATATCTGTGATTTCCTTCGTATTTCTAAAAACTTTGGTTAAAATTGGTCCGTTCTACTTAACAGATGACTGGACGTCAATATTATACGTCTATTTTACCATTTTTCCTGTTTTAGTAATTGGTACGAATTTTCGACACTCATTTGCATTAATTTTATCCAGTGTTGGAATAATTATTGCTGAGCTCGCCTTCTGTCTCTTAAACGGTTATGGCGGAGAACTCTGGATTCAGCTCATCTTATCTCTAAGTTCTCTGGTTGGCATTAGTGTTATCATCGCTTTTCTAAGGAAAAAAAATTCATATTTAGCGTTCTCTATAGGAGCACTTTGGTATTTGATTGGATTTTACATTCCAGCGTATTTCTATTATTGTGTGATGTTTTATTATGATAGTATGGGATTATTATTGTATTCAATCGCTCATGTGCTAATTTACGTTGCTATGATTCCTTTAATTCTTCTTTTCAATAAAGGCCTGCGGTATTTGACACAAAAACAAGAGCTAGAATCACTGATATTGAATCTTCAAAGTTGAATAGATGAAGGGAAATCTCGAAGCATCTACTTCCACAATCTTTACCAACCCCATTTTTATGGAGTTCGTGCTACAAGACAATCTATAAACTGTGTTTTTACTATAATCAAATTACATTATCTTATGACTATACTTTTGATTAGTTCGAATACTGTTTCATTATAGGTTTCTCGGAGAAGGAGCACCTGGATACATCCCAGAGTTATATGGCCGATTACATCGATCATGGGTAAAAATTGTGCTACACCCAGTACCCAGAATATTCCGAGGCCTAATCCTATTTTCACATAAATTCCTTTAGCTAGAATTAGGACTCCCATCACTAATTCTAATAATACTATTAAGAGTATGATTATCGTCTCATTTGGGATTATTACTCGTTCTAGAAATTCTTTTTGAAGCGGAAACCGCACATTTTCTAAACAAATAATCCATAAATATTCAGCGTGATGTATTGTGTGAAATAAATTAGCTCCTGCCGATATTAAATAAAAAAATCCAAATATACTACGGCCTATATTGGAAATAGTCATTTTTTCACCCTCTTATCTGTCCATAGATCTGTTCCTTTTTCATAGATGTTATTAATATCTGTATATATCCAGTTTAAATCCTTAACTTTTGTTACTAATAGCGCTATTCCAAAAGTATTCTTGGAAATAAGTAGTCATTGGAATCTGTTTCAGATAATTTCAAATAATTTTTGTTTTTTACCTGTATGAACAAAACTGATCCTTCAGTTGCTAAGGAATTCAGAAAAATGTTCATTAATTTCCGAGACTTTGATACTTTTTCTCCAAACATAGAAAGTTTTTATAGGAATTTTTTCTATAAGTACGAGATATCAGTAATTTCCCTCTAGATGAGAAAATCGAGTTCCACCAGACGTACAAATGTCAATGGAAGCATCAGATGTGCCTGTTTGTCAATCATGCCATAATTATGTGTTGAAAATTGATAAACATAATCCCTGTCCTCATTGTGGAAATATGGAACCGCTTTCTAAAACTCGAAAGATAGATTCTGTAATTCCAGATGAACTTCAACACGATTTTAAAGGGGATATTGCTGATCTTGCTAACCGAAGGAGTTCATTGACTTTTGATACACTCTATGGGGATCTTGCGTCTCATCCAAAAATATCCCAACTAATCAGTGACTATCCAAAACCAAAAACCTCCCAGACTAAACGTAATTCAAGGAATTTACCTCTTGAATTCTTGTTTCCTCACCTTGAAAATTTAACTCTTGATCCTGCATCTTTAAAAGTATACTTCCAGTTAGCAGTAGAATCCCAAATCATTGTAGCAAATGCAC
>JAEOTC010000106.1 GCA_016840035.1 Candidatus Hodarchaeota archaeon
TCATGAATTTTTTTTGGATATTGTTATCGATGGGTTTAGGATCTATTAGCGAGGAAGGAGATCCATCAGGAATGCCTTCCCTTGAAGATATGTCGTTAATTGTGAATTTAGATATTCAGATAAAGGAATTTCTAATCCTTCCTTTAGGTTTGTTATTATTTGCGTTTGCTGCGATTTTGATCTCAATTCAAGTATTCAGACGAAGAAAATCAACAAAAACAACAGAAATTGTATCATAAGTAGAATTATTTCCAACTTATGCAGGAATGTCAATGAAGAAAAAAAAGAGGGGAAGAGATGTTTATCTCTTCTTTTTGATCACAGCAACAACTGTTGTTATGACCATTAGCGAGGTAATAAATTCGAATCCGGGAATGAGATCTCCACCGCCTGCATTGCCGCCTGCAACTGGATCTGCATCTTCAGGATCAGGGATACTAGAAACTAGGTCGGATTGAAGAACAATATTCACATCGAGTGCAATAGTACCGGTTTCTGTGGCACCAGCATCAGCAGGAATATTAACTGCTTCAACAGTCGCACTAAGTTCAACACCTGCACCAGCTAGTAGGCCATCTTTAGTATATGCTAGCCAAGAAGATGCAGTGAGATCAACAGCCAGTTTTGCATCTGCAGGGATACCTGCTGCAGTTGCTCCTTCCATTTGTCCAGCATTCCAGTCAAGATCTAATTTGGTTTCACCATAGAAGAAATTTATATTTCCACTTTCCCTCAATTGATATACTGAATCTAAAGTATTCAGATCAAGTCCCATATCTTTAACTTCTTCTTCTTTGAAGAAAGCTTCAAGACTCTTTTCAACAATTTCATTTACCTGAGAAATTGAAATTGTCGAAGCAGCCCACATGTCCCAATCGGGAGTAATACCTGGAGCGAGGTTAGGTATAAGGGCAATTGAGGTTGTCCAAGGGGTATATGGAAGCATAATCATCATATATTCTGATTGATCCATTACAGGTTGACCTGTAAATCCGTTCCACCACAGTTCTTCCACAACTTCTTCCATCATTTCGCTTTCAGGATTGTACACTTCTATTCGTGTATTATAGTAACATCCTGAGACTTCTTCCACATCAAATTTAATAACATCCATGCCGTCAAGATCAGTGACAGTATCTGCAGCATAAACAAGTGAATCATCTATCTGATCACTGACTGCAGCGGAAAAACCTGTTACACTATGAGTAAAGTCTGCGGTAGTGAAGCTCAAAACCATATCATTTAAGTTACGGACTTCTGTCGGAAGAACATTAACTTGCTTACTATCGAAAGAAAGACCAATACCTAAGTGGTTTGAGGTACCATCACCAGTTAAATCACCATCAACGGTTCCAGTAATACTTTTGAATACCCCAGCATTATCACCTTCTCTAAACCAAGCTACTGTAAGAGATATGTCAACACCATCAGAGGTGGTACCAGACATATCAAATTCAAAATCTGAACCAGCTTCGTTTGTGACTGTGACAGTGGCATCAGTACTACCTAGAGCTTCTAGTTCTGTTTGATAATCACTCCATGAATTTGGATTTAAGTAGAATGGTAAACCAAAGGAATCTTCAGTTCCAGCTAATAATTCAGTCATATCAGAACCAGGAAATGAACCAAGTCCAATCCCTACTCCTTCAGTTAACTGGAATTCAGTACCGAAAATATCAATAATTTGTGGATCAGTATCTTCTGGAAGAGGTATTACTATCGTTTTTCCTAACACAACGTAGAGATCAAGCATATAGTACCCATTTGAATAGGTATCCATTACCTTGATGCCTAACGTACTCCCAGACAGATCAAGCACAAAATCTGCTAAATCAAATGGTGCTTCTTCTGCGGGGATTAATTCTTCCCAGGGGACATCCCATGTACTAACTTTATAAACAAAAGTATCCCCAGGATCAATATTAGCAGGTGTAGTAGCAACTGACATGAAAATGAACGTACTCATCATCAGGAGACTCACTACAACTGGTAACAAACGTAATTTTTTCATCAAATGTTTCTCCTTTCAATTCTTGAATTTCATTCTTAACTAATTTCACTCAAGAATCAACTATATTTACAGGTTCATTGAAATAAAAGCCTTACCTTATCAGATCGAAGTAAAAATCTTCTCAATAATATTCTAGACATGATTTTTTGACCCATACTTCTAGTAAAGTGACTATTAAAACGGAAATAAATCTTCGGAAGCCATTTTGAAGGGGGATTGAACTTCTCTAAATCGGGGAGAGCGAAAACCTGTGCTTATATAGTCATAGAGAAGTCCTCAATCCATAAATATATAAGAAATGAAACCCTCTTAGATGTGAACTTCGATTAGAGAACTTATTACACAATTTATGTAAATGAAAATAAATATTTAAGGGAAAAAAATGAAGAAAAATACCTACTTTTTATTGACTATTCTAAGTCTACCATTAATTTTCACGATTATTCCTGTACAAGCGCGTCTCGATGGATTAACAATTGGGGAAACTATAACATATAAGGTAACACAGTTTGATTACCCTTCGTATAATTATATTTACGGGGATCCAGAGGATTTACCCTATGATCCCAATGACTATAAGTTCGACTTGACTGGTACCATCCTTGGAATGAAAATAATGGATAAGGGCACAGATGGCTATTATAGCGCAAATCAGTACATTGTTCTAGACAAGGATATCCAAATTCCAATTCCATACTATCCTGATGCATCTGAATCCGAGAATGTTTTATACGAGATGTTTGGGGAAACAATTACAATTCCAGGTGGTGTGGGTATAGGTTTGGGAATGACAGCTACCTTGAGTGATTTGCTATATGGAATAAATAATCCTGATCAATATGATTATTATGATTACTATTATTATTCACCAATTGGGTTATCTTTAGGCATGATGGTACTTTATCTTGATCCAACTGAGTGGGATACATATGAAACTTATTTTCTTGAAAGTGGGGAAAATGACACGGGCACTAATTATTATACAACAACATATATTGATGTTGTTAGAACAAGCTCCGAATTTATCGTAATTGTAACAATGGAGCACCAGTACACGTGGGATGATCCCCAACATGGTTATATCGACACCATGACGAATGAATTTCGAATTAGTTGGTTTTCATCTGGATCAAATGCTGGTTTACTTGCAAAACAGTATTCGTTGATGGATCAACAATCTGTTTACACTGGAACGGAAAATAGCGATGAAACGCCTCCACACTTCCATCAAGAGATGGGAATCCAGTTTGATAGTAGAGAATATCTTCCTCTCCCACATGAAGTTCGAAATCAAGATGATATTGTATTGAAACTAGAAGATGCATCTGTGAATGCAATAACTGACGGATTTTTCGATGTGGAATCAGTGAATTCTGGAATAGATTTTCTAACTGGTGAACTTACTGAAGCAACAGGCAAAGAAGTGTTAAAATTTGAGATAGAATCTGTTCAAGGATGCTATTACGAAACCAGTGTTCATACTTATGATTCGAGTGAACAGACGTTAGTCGAAGGATCTGGAACTATATGGTGGAATGGATTCACAGGATATCCTACCTACAAGGATGATTATTATTATAGAGAATCCGAGCCTATTGATTATTGGAGTGGAAGTATAGCATTTTTCCCCTTCAGTCCAGCAATCACACCTGATTATGATATGTGGCGAGGTACCACAAAATCACTAGATGCAATTTTTGAACTAATTTCTACGGCTATTAAGTCAACACCAGGTGTAGATTTCTTTACTGAAAATGGTATTACTGTCGATACTATTGATTTGTCTAGTGAACTACGTACAACAGGTGATTACAAATATATTTACTTGTATGGAGGTATTGAACTAAATTATAATAGTAATTTGATTGATCCATCCCATCGCAGTAGCTCTTGGATACCTGATCAGACTTTGACATTCATTCTAGATCTTGACGCATGGATCTCGTATACATTTCAAGGTTTAATCGCAGGAGCTGAAATTAATCTAGACTTAGAGTTTGAATTCACTAATCTAGAAGTTGATCAAGGATATGATGGGGGCACATGGAATCCAGTATATGACAACGGAATCTTGGACCTAAGTATGTCTATTAAACTTCAAAATACAAAATTTTCAGAAGTACCGGCGGCCTCAAATGCAGATCCTGATTTGGGAGACAACGGTGGAGGATTAATTCCAAGTTTTACTCTGGTGACAGCAATTGTAGTATTAACGTTTTTTGGAGCCCTTTTCAGACGCAAAAGGATATAGAGTCTCCAAATCCCTCTTCTTTTTTTCTCATTACATTTTTCGATTGGTTTTTGCCCACCTCAGAACCTTTTTGTAAACCATCCTTCTACTCTTTGAATCGTTCATTGTCATTTGAAAGAGCTAATCTGGGATTAATATGGTAATAAATTCTGTTGGAAGGAATATCCCTACACGATTATTTGGAAAAGAATACCTCCCATATGCAGGAGCATATTCTACTCCTCCCAAGGGACAACGGGTCGGAAGAAAGTATCGTTCGAAAATTATTACTCCATCCAAGAAAAGAATATTCGATGATTTGGAAAAAGTAATCCGGCAAATTGGAATAAAAGATGGAATGAGTCTTGGATTTAACCATAATTTAAGGTACGGAGATTTGGTTATCTGTCAAGTAATGAACACCATAGCAAGTATGGGAATTAAAAATTTAACACTTGCTTCCACCGCACTATTCCCAAATCATGAACCATTGATAGAACATATTCATTCTGGAGTTATTGGTGAAATTTCTGGTAGCATGAACGGACCTATAGGAAAAGCTGTAAGTACTGGAGAAGTTAAAATCTCAACCAGCCTTCGCTCGCACGGAGGGCGCGCACGAGCGGTTGAATGTGACGATTTACATTTAGATGTCGCATTTGTTGCCTCCCCCGCCGTAGATATGATGGGAAATATGAATGGATGTCAAGGACCGTCAGCTTTTGGAGCAAATGGATTCGCAAATGAGACAGATTCGGTTTATGCAGATAATGTTGTTCTTGTTACAGATAATTTAACAGAAAAACCAGTAACCCCAGTGAGTATACGAGGATCAAATGTAGACTATATAGTTACGGTTGATAAAATTGGAGATCCGAACAAAATTGTCGCAGGGAGTTTAGGAAGAAACGTAACAGGAACGCATACCGCAATTGCAGAAGAAGTAATTAACGTTGCTAGGAGTGCTGGCTATATAAAGAATGGATTTTCCTTTCAAGCAGGAGCAGGTGGAGTTTCATTAGCTACCGTTCATTATCTAGAGGAAATTATGACTGAACAAGGCCTTAAAGGGAGTTTTATTCATGGTGGAACTACCGAAGCCGCGGTAGAGCTTCTAGAAGCAGGTTTGTTTCAACGAATATATGATGGACAATCCTTTGATCTTGCGGCAGTTAAATCCCTTAAAGAAAACCCTCTGCACATCGAAAGTTCCGCTTATCATTCATACAATATTTATGCTCCAGGAGGGCCATTAGCCAATTATGTGGATATCGTAGCATTAGGAGCAACTGAACTGGATATTAATTTTAATGTCAATGTGAATACTCATAGCGATGGATTACTGCTTCACGGGATTGGAGGTCATACAGATGCAGCAGCAGCACGTTTAACCATAATTACATGCCCAATTGCTCGTAAAGTTCCCATAATTCGTGATGATGTGACAACGATATCAACTCCGGGAGAGATGGTGGATGTTGTAATAACTAATGCTGGAATTGCTGTTAATCCAAGAAATAAAGATCTCATTAAGCAATTGAAAAATACAGACCTAAATTTTCTTGATATAACCGAATTACGAGATTTGGCATATAGTGAGGCTGCATTACTTGAACCTGACTTCACCGATGAAATTTGTACGGCCGTTGAATATCGAGATGGAACACTATTAGATGTAGTTTACCGTGTAAATGCATAAAAGTATCTTTTACTCGAAATTGCATCCAGGAGTAAGACCAGAATGAGTTGGGAAGAGATAGATAAGCTATTGGTAAAGATGTTTGATACCCAGTTAAAAAAACTGAAGAGAAATCAGAAACTAAGTGAAAGAGATTCTCAAAAGAATGAGACTCCCTCTCTGGAATTCAAAGGTTGGTTGACTGAGTTCATTCAGGATAGCTCTGATTATGAGAAATTTAAACAATCACGATTAGTATGCAAGCGATGTGGAGAGAAAATTGAAAATACAAAATTCGTGGTAATTTTTCACCCAGATCATCCTGATGATTACACAAAACAACTTTATTTTCATTCAGGGGAACAATGTAATCCAAGAACTCGATATCTGAATATAACACGGAAAATGTGGTTAATACGTTATCAATTAGAAAGTGAATTAAGGAATCCTTAACTTTCTTGTGAAATTTTGTTTTTTTCCACGAAAATCTTAAAAATTTCACCTCTTAGTGTTTTCTAGTTGATAGTTGAGGAGTGTACTTCTTTGTTCTCGATTGAAAATATTCAGAAGGTTAAACAGGTAAAGGATTTTGGTCAAGGTGACATAACAATCTTTTCCTTACACATTTTAGAAGATCTAGGACTAGACCTAGATCGCTTACCGTTTTCTATCCGTGTAATGCTAGAAAACGTCTTAAGAAGTTATGATGGCAAACTAATAACCGAGAAGGATGTTAGTACGGTGGCTTCATGGCCAAAGAAGCTAGGAGAGACAATCCCGTATATGCCAGCTCGTGTATTATTACAAGATCTAACAGGTGTCCCACTAATCGTAGATATGGCTGCTATTAGAGAAGCTGTTTATAATCTAGGTGGAGATCCTGCTGAAATTAATCCACTTATCCCCACTGATTTAGTCATCGATCATTCAGTTCAGATTGATTATTTTGGTGTTACTGATGCCTACGAACAGAATTTGGAAAAAGAATATGAAAGAAACTCTGAAAGATATAAACTAATCAAATGGGCTCAGAATTCCTTTCAAAACACACGGATTGTACCAACAGGGTCTGGTATTTGTCACCAAGTCAATTTAGAATATCTTGCTTCAGTTGTGGATATTCGTGAAGAAAATGGAGAGAAAATAGCGCTAGTAGACACGTGTGTTGGGACAGATTCACACACACCCATGGTGAATGGAGTAAGTGTTATTGGTTGGGGTGTCGGGGGTATCGAAGCCGAAGCTGTTATGTTGGGTCAACCATATTATTTACCTCTCCCTGAAGTTGTCGGAGTTAAACTTTCTGGTGAACTTCCTGAAGGAACTACGGCAACTGACCTAGTTCTTACGATTACTGAGAATCTAAGAAAACGGAATCTTGTAGGAAAATTTGTGGAATATTTCGGTCCAGGAGTAGCAAACTTATCAGTTCCAGATCGTGCAACACTAAGCAATATGTCTCCAGAAATGGGAGTTACAGTTGGATTTTGGGCGATTGATCAACAAACTCTTAATTACATGGAATTGAGTGGTCGTGATCCTGAGCATATTGCATTTGTAAAGCAGTATGCACAAGATCAAAAGCTGTTTAGGACCATAGATACACCAGATCCTCACTTCACAGAAGTAGTAGAATTTGATCTCTCAAAAATTGTACCTTCCATTGCCGGACCACTAAACCCTGAAGAACATGTATCCTTATCAGATGCGAAAGAACGAGTACGTACATTTCTTGACGACCATTTAAAGACTAAGGATTCAGAGAAAAGACAAATTGAGATTGACCTTGATGGGTTAACTTGGCCACTCAGGGATGGTGATTTAGTAATTGCTGCTATTACATCCTGCACAAATACTTCAAATCCTAGTGTGATGATAGGTGCAGGATTGCTTGCAAAAAATGCCGTTAAACTTGGATTGAGGGTGAAACCTACAATTAAAACCAGTCTTGCACCAGGGTCAAAAGTAGTAACCGATTATCTCGATGATCTACACCTAACTCCCTATTTAGAATCCTTGGGATTTCACCTTGTCGGATATGGGTGTACCAGCTGTATCGGAAATAGTGGTCCGCTTAGACCGGAGATAGAGGACGCTGTTAAATCTAATGATTTGTATGTTACCTCTATCCTTAGTGGAAATCGAAATTACGGCGGAAGAATTCATCAACTTACTCGAGGAAATTTTTTAGCTTCTCCTATGCTTGTTGTTGCATACGCACTGGCTGGCACGGTGGATATTGACCTATCAAAAGATCCTCTTAGTCATACACCAAATGGAAAACCCATTTACTTGAAAGATATTTGGCCTTCTGCTGATGAGATTAATTATGCCGTACAGAAAGGACTTTCTTCTGAGATATATATGAAGGAATATGCTCAAATTAGTGAAGGAGATCCTTACTGGAAAGCGTTGAAAGCCCCAACAACAACTTTATTCGAATGGGATGAAGAATCTACATATATTCGTAATCCTCCATTCTTTGAGGATCAGTACTTTTCTCTTAAACCTAAAACATTCAAAGATATCAAGGGAGCACGAGTTCTTGGGCTATTTCATGACAAAGTATCCACTGACCACATTAGTCCTGCAGGAGCAATTGCGACCGAAAGCCCTGCTGGAACTCATTTGATATCCAAAGGTGTCCCAATTTCTGCTTTCAATACATATGGTAGTCGCAGGGGAAATCATGAAATTATGATGCGTGGTACTCTGGCGAATATTAGAGTGAGAAATCAACTCACTCCTTCTAAAGAGGGTTGGTGGACAATTCACCATCCAAGCGGGGAATTAACAAATTTCTACGATGCTGCAATGAAATATTCAGAGGATTCTACTCCAACAATTGTACTAGGATCAGCACTTTATGGAGTTGGAAGTTCTCGTGATTGGGCTGCGAAAGGGGTTGCTCTTCTTGGAGCACAAGCGGTCTTTGCGAAAAGTTTTGAAAGGATCCATAGGAGTAATCTTGTTGGCATGGGTGTTTTACCCCTCGAATTTGAGGAGGGTGAAGGATGGCAAGAGCTTGGATTAGATGGGACAGAAACCTATGATATTATCGGTCTCGAAGCAGGTTTATCTCCAAAGATGAAATTACAAGTTATCGCAAATAAGAATGATGGATCAACCATCAAATTCTCTGTGATCGCACGAGTAGATGCTGAAATCGAGATTGAATATTTTAAACACGGTGGAATTTTGCAATTCCTAGTAGCTTCTGTTATTAATAAATAATCTTGGGGGATTTGCTTTTTCTTAAAATCCCCAAGCTCCTTTTTCTCTCGCCCTTTTTATTTCTAGAATTTGGCCCGCATGTGTAAATACGTGGTTAAAGTGAAGAACGAATACTTTCATATGATTTCGATTTTTCCAATGCGGGGGTAGCATTGAATCATCTGGAAATTCCTCTAACCAGTTTTCATCTTTCGTCATAAGTTCCTCAACAATTTTTCCAGTTACTTGTTTAAAATTCTCAAATAAATCATTAAGTGAATACTCCTTAGGAAATCCTCCCTCTGTAGCAAATCCGAATGTATTATAAAATTCTTCAGGAAGCAGAGGATCATTTCTGAGAAATAATTGATTAACTATTTGCTCGTGAGAGACTAAGACATGGCCTACGATCCAACCTGCTGCAGGTGCTTGTGGAGAGTTATCCTCTCTCCTCCAACTCAGGTCTTCATGAGTCATATCCTTTGTAACAAACTTGATTTGATTTTCTAAGGCAAAACAAAATGATCGAATTACTGTCATGGCTCTTACTAGATCCACCTCCAAAAAATTGACATAATAAGTGAGAACGAAATGGGTGGTATTTTAAATTTTTCAGGTAGAACAAAGTTCCTATAAGAATTCGAATGTAAAGTCTTCATATACGGGTTTGTTAAATGAGGTTCATAAAAAAGAAGATTTCATTTCTTCTAGTCCCCTTTTTCGTTCTTTTGATAAGTATTCTTTTATTAAATATACTTTCATTAATTGAACCAGATCCAATGGACACAATTTGGGAAACACGTCAATTAATTATTGGCTTGTTTGTTTTTACGAGTTTTTCCTTTATTCCTGGATTCATTCAATTATCCTTCCTTAATTCCTATCCTTGGTTACATGTAAATCTTTCTCACCACTCTGATTTGTTCAAAAAGCATGAATTAAGGTATAAGAATTCATATTTTTGTGTTGGTTGCTTAGGATCAACGATTAGTATATTGCTAGGGAATTGTATTCTAATTCTCTATTTCTACTTTCCGTCTTCATTTTCGACCATAAATGTCACTCTTCTCTTTGAAGTAGGGTTACTTATTATTTTGGGTGCCTACAGTAGATATTTCACTGAGTTTTCTGCTAAGATACGATTAATGCAACATACGTGCCTATTTTTTGGATTATCGATTCTCATAATTGTAGAAGACATCGTTTTTCAATCTGCATTATTTGCTGTATTACTATTACCTAGTTGGCTTTGTTTTTTACTCGTCCGAGTGAAATTAAGTAAAATTGATCACATAGAACACTAATGATCACATATTTTTTTTCTGTAATTAGGAGAGGACAATTTTTAATCTAATAAAATGCTTTGCAATTTAGTTATTAGTGGTTAATATTGATCGAGCTTAATTTGGCAAGTACTGTTGGTTTGTGGATACTAGCAGTCCTCCTAGGTCTTAAACATTCTTTTGATGCTGATCATCTGGTAGCAGTAACAGGAGTTCTAAGTAATGCGCCAAATTCCAAATACACCACTAGATTGAGCATTAGTTGGGCATTAGGCCATATGATCACGGCTTCAATACTAACCATAATATTATTTTCATTTAAAGAAACCTTGTTAAAAGAGATATTGAGTAATGCGGAGCTTATTGTTCCTTTTATGCTGATAGTGATCGCAGCGCTAACAATAGCTTGGGAGTTTGAACTTCTTCATTTTCATCGACATGAACATACACAAACAGACATTGAAGAAACTAAAGGGCACACCCATCTTCATTTTCACCTTCCGAATTTATCTGAACATGGTACGATGATGGGGATAGGTATTATTCATGGTTTAGCAAGTAATGATGAATTATTACTGCTTTTTACTCTTACACTCGGAATTAATGAGTTATGGGCGATTTTGGTTGGAGTAGTATTTTTCACCGTCGGTGTTATCGGTGGTATGGTTATGTACGGGTGGTTGATAAATTTTCCAAGCCAACGCTGGGGAGAAAAACGTGTAACTCGTGTAATTAACTTATCAATTGCTTCTGTGACCATAATTTATGCAATCTGGTTATTACTTGGTCTTGAGGGTCTAAATATTGTCGATGCTTTTCGCTCATTATTCTGAAGTGAGACAGAGTACAATTAAAAACCCTTTTTTTCCTTTCTCTAAATAGTGGTTGGTATCATGGTTGCCTATGAAATTGCAGTAATGTTTTATGGTACTGTTGCTGGGTTGGCAACACTATTAGGAATCCTTCTCATGCGCGGAAAGCAGTCATGGGCAATTGAAAGATCTCAATATGTTAACTCCTTTGCCGCTGGGTTAATTTTAGCATTAGTCTTTTTTCATTTAATGCCTGAAGCTGCAGATCTAACAGAAATTGCTTTTCCAATAATTTTTATTGGATTTTTTGGTTTTTATTTCTTAGAAAACTTCATTGTAATTCACTCTGGAAGTGAATTGCATTTTCATGAAAGCGATCCATGTTTACAACATTCTTCTGAAATTAATGGTTATATGGCCTTCTCAGGATTAGCCTTTCATTCTTTTATCGACGGAATCATCATTGGAGTTGGATTTGAACTTGGAACAGAAATTGGAGTACTCGCAGCTTTTGCAGTGATAGCTCATGAAGTTCCTGAAGGGGTCACCTCATTCGCTCTGATTAACGAAACAATTCCTGATAAATCATTTTTATTCTCATTGATTGTTGCTCTGGTAACACCCATCGGCGCACTGATCTCTCTAACGTTTATTCATAATTTGAATGAAGAATTAATTGGTGCATTATTAGCTTTGGCAGCTGGAACGTTCATTTACATTTCTGCATCAGATCTGATTCCTCAGACACATGGAACTCACAATTTACGGATAATGGGAGCATTTCTACTTGGTGCGGTTGTAATTATCCTTATTTCGTTGATCTCATAGTACTAGGATCATACTAGTGATTTCACGTCTGCAGTTGCTATTTCCTTAGTTTTCCGATTCACGAGAAAGTTTCCTATCCAAACAAAGAGGATGGCTACTACAAAACTGATAATTGGAAGTCGAAATAGATAATCATTTTCAGGTTGAAGGTATAGAACTAAAAGTGTTGTGGCAAGACTTGGGAAGAAAAGATAAGCCCCAGTTCGAAGAAACCAAAATCCATTCGATCCTAATTGGGGTACATAATGTCTAGTTAACCCTCCAAATGATGCTGCATCAGCTATTATGTTACCCATCGCTTCATCGTTAGGATGTCCATCTGGAAAATGGACAAGCACCCGTCTGAATTTTCTACGAAATAATCCAAACGAGAGGAGTTCAAATAAACCAAAGAAGATTGCAAGTACAAATTCAATTCCCAAAGCTACCAGGGGAATAAAATAAGGTGCTAAATATATTATCAGAAGGAAAACGGCCACTATGGCGAAAAATGCAATTAGAGCTCCAACACTATCACTATTTGAATCACAATCGCTATTTGTATTGCAACTACCAGTATTACAATCAGAACTAGAACCACTTGATCGACATCCACCTGATGAGGTTCTACCTGTTCTTGTTCCCGATGTACGTCCTCTAGATCTACTTTTTGTATAACTTGAGGGTGAAGATCGCGTTGTACGACCACAATTGATATCTCCACAATAATAATAACCTCGACAGCAGGATTCATCTACCATAGCGGCTCCTGTCCCATCCCCAAATTCCTGTATCTCTTGACGAGCGCATACGGTGTCTCTTGCTGCCAATGCCATTACGTCAGCTTTCACCCCATGTTGAGAACATATTTCAGATATTGTATTGGCTGATATTCCATTAAATTCTAATTCCATGCTTCTTCACCAGACTTTAGCTAAATTGGGTTTTTAATTGCCTTAAAGATTTGATTTCACCAAGAGTTAACAAGATTGAACCAGGATTGATTTTTTCATTTGGTTCAGGGTGAGGTTGATTATCTATTGCGAGTATAGTTATATCGAACTGACTCTCTATCTCTCCAACATTTAAAGGTGAGGCGCGTTTCTCAGGGGATATTTCTATTTCCATAAGGTGAATGTCTTTTTTTCCCTTTTTAGACTTTAATGTTTGAATTATCCCATCCTCAAAGCTAGTAGCTACAAATGCTGGTGCGGCTATCGCACTTGTACTTAATGCTGCGTCAATATCAAACAATTCGGTCACCTTTTTCGAGAAAGCAACATCAAATGCCCGAATCACTGTACGCAACGTAGGATTCATTTCTTTAGCTATAGTAGCAATTTTAAAATTCACTAAATCGTCATTTGTAACTGCTATCAATGCCCTCGCTCTTTTAATATTTGCTTTTTCAAGTATTTGACGTTGAGTAGCATCACCGAAAATTAAAGCAATTGAAGGATGTTCTAGTAACTCATTAATCAATTCTGTTGATTTTCCATCCTCCAAAGTAATTACAGTGGTTTCAATGCCGTCTTCTTTCAGTTCATTTAGAACTCGATTCCCAACATTGCCTAACCCAACCAATATTGTATGCCGCTCCATATCCTGTGCCAACCAGTTATTCCAAGCTTCTATTCGATATCTGTATGTGAATACGATCATTCCAAACTCGAGAATTCCAATTCCTATTAATAAAAGGCCTAAGAATGGGTATACAACGAATAGAAGTTTAATTATAATATCACCCCCATGGGGGAAACTGTATACCTCTAGAGAGAGTAAAAGCGAGATTGTAGCTAAGATATTGTCGATTATAGTACCAGTATATTCAGGATCAAACGAGGGGAGGTAGTACCATTGAAAAATAAGGCTCCCTAACACGATTGTTCCTAGAAGAAGTGCAATTGCATTTCTTAGCTGTTTAAATGCCAGAATAATCGATCTAACTTTTTTCACATGTTTACGGAAATTATCGCTTTATTATCTTTTATGGTTGCGTAACATTGTGCAGTTAGAGAAAAAATTCAAGAAAAAACTCCAAGAGAGAGGAAACTTGAGTGAAATCAATGCGTAGAATTGTCATAGGGGGTAATTGGAAAATGCAAGTCACTTCCACAACTGAAGCTGTGAGTATTGCTGATGACATTGCTCAGGGGTTATCTACATTATCATCAGTGCATGTATTTATCGCTCCCTCTTTTACCGAGTTATATTCGGTGAATAAAGCGGTTAAAGAGACTCAGTTAAAACTTGCGGGGCAAAATATGTATTACCATGAAAAAGGAGCTTTTACCGGCCAAATTTCACCTCTTTCTTTAGCAAATCTTGTGGATTATGTAATTTTGGGGCACTCTGAACCTCGACGCATATTCGGGGAAACAGATGAATTTATCCGTCAAAAACTATTGAAAGCTCTTGAAATCGGGTTGATTCCAGTTCTTTGTTTGGGTGAAACAGCTAAAGAACGGGAAGAAGGAAATACAAAAGCTATTCTTCATCAACAGCTTGCAGGAAGCTTAAAAGGATTACAAATCGAAAAGATGAAGATGATTATCTTAGCATACGAACCAGTCTGGGCGATTAATAACAAATTTCTAAATCCTGATACTGAAATTCGGCCTGCTACACCTATAGAGGCAAACGAAACCCATACAATTATTCGAGATTGGTTAAAAAATGAATTTGGTGCACCAGTAGCTGAAGAGATTTCAATAATCTATGGAGGTAGTATGAATGCCCAGAATGCCAAAGAATTGTTGGCACTAGACCAAATAGATGGTGGCTTAATAGGTGGAGCATCTTTGTCTGCTGAGAAATTTTTACCCATTATTAGGACTGCAGCTCATTTGTTGGAAAATCGTTCGACGGATTACAGATGGGAAAGTAATACTTTGCGTTTTGATGAATAACCATCTCGCTTTAATTTAAATAATAAGGTTAGAAAAATAGTCGTTCTTCCCTGAAAGCATTTTTATAGCTGTCTGTCATTCAGAATAATTCATCTGGGTCATAACATGACTAGATTATAACTAAAAAGAAGAGTGATTAATATGGAATCCACGTACAAGCTGATTACTTTGGTGGGTAGTAGCCCAAATAGTTTCGAAGAAGCAATTCAAAACGCTGTTAGTGACGCATCGAAATCAC
Source organism: Candidatus Hodarchaeota archaeon (assembly GCA_016840035.1). Lineage (GTDB taxonomy): Archaea > Asgardarchaeota > Heimdallarchaeia > Hodarchaeales > Hodarchaeaceae > Hodarchaeum. The sequence continues at coordinate 15,182 of JAEOTC010000106.1, forward strand.
TACGGGATCTACGCATTGCCTCAGTAGAAAAGCAAGATTGCAAGATTGAAAATGGGAAAATTGTTGCCTACAGGGTTAGGTTTACGCTCTCATTCAAGTATGAGGTCTAAAGATAATTTTTCCAATTTCTACTTTTTTTTCTTGTCATCTCCTCACTTATATGCCTTTTTTATGAAAATCAAAGTTCCTAGCAGGAAAATCAGTGAACCAACAATAATTAATAAGAATATATCTAAGATGAATCCACTAGGCTCAACATTTAGAATCATTATTTTCCTTAATGCTTCACCTATGCAAAAGAAAGGATTTAGATGCCATAGTTGAACTTCCTCAAGAATCGGAATATGTGGGAGGGGAATAAAATTTCCAGTTAGGAAGGTTAAGGGTATAGCAATCATACTTGGTAGGTAGGTTGCCATCTGGCCGTCTGTAGAAGCGGCAACTGCTAAACTAATGCCTAAAAGAGGGAGAACTGCAAAAATACTCAAGAAAAGAATGAATATTCCCTGGAAATTACCTTGAACAGGAAAGCTTAACCCGTAAAACAAGGTTAGAACCACGATAATCATTGTCGATAAGGTTGTGATGAGCTGAGTTATGGTGAGTCCAGTTAGAAAGCTTCGGACTGGGAAATCACTTAATTTTAACCTATCAACAGTACCCTGTTCTCTCTCGTAACCTACAATTCCTGAAACACCAGTACTTGAAGAGATTAAGACAAAAACCAGTAATGCTGGGACAAAAATTTCAAATTCATTGAAGATTATTGCTGATATTGATTCATGGGTGGTATTAAGATGTTGAAATGAGGGTAACCCTGAAACCCAGTAATAGTCCAAATATCGTTCTAACATGCTAGTAAGTAAAATAGAGGCCTCTGAAAAACGTGCATAGGAAAAATCCCCAATTAATTCAACTGTTGCTTCAGAATAATAAAAATCTGTATTATTGAGAATTGGATCACTCTCAGTAACATTTAATCGATGATTTAGTCCTGTTAATAACGATAATGAGAAATTATTAGGAATTATGAAACAAAGACTAATGTGACGAGTTTGTACAGCCTTACTTGCGGTCTCAATCTCATCGAATTGAATGATTTCAAATCGTTGGTTGTTTTCTTCTGACATTAAGCTATCAGTATTATTTATATTATCTATGAACTCTTTACCGAATCCTACTTCTAGAGGATTTCCAGAAAGACCTATATTATTAATAATTTGGTTGAATTGGATTTTTTGATCTGGATTTATAGCAACCACATGATCTTGATTAATGACTCCAATTGAATATATACTACCAGAGTCCCCTACGATTACAAATGAACTTTCATCCCCATACAACATTGCCATTCCAACTATAAAGATAAGAGGAACAATGAAGATTACTCCCACTCTTTCCATGCTACGGAAGGTCTGTTTCAGGCATTTTACTGAATATACTATCGTAAAATTCATTGACTTGACCTCCAAAATCGAAAATAGGCAAAGAAGAGAAGTGAACAGCAGAAAAATCCCAATGATAGGACAAAACTTAGTAGAATGTCTGGTAATACCTGAATCAAGGTAAAGTCATACAACATGACCTGTCTAAGAGCAGATACAGTATGAGTGAGGGGGATAAGATCCCAAATAAGGAAATCTCGTGGAAAACCGCTTGCAGTTGGAATGATCTCTTTGAAAAGGATAATTTTTGGTACTTCAATGAATGCTCCGCTCATAAAACCTAGAAATGGTCCTCCAAACCCAAGTATCGTCCCAACAACATCTTCATTTGAGAATATGGCTGTTGTGAAGTAAAGTAAAGAGGCAGAAAAGGGAAGAATTGTTAAAGCAATTAAGTATGCCAAAATTATATCGCCATTAGGTTGGAATCCCATTAAAAGGCTACTAGTGAATAGAATAAATGCTTGACCTATCATAACTGGGATCTGGATTAGAAATGTACCAAGAATGTAAGTCGTAGGAGAAGATGAAAGACGTATGATATCAAATGTCGTATTCTTCGGACGAAATTCCATACAAAAGAAGAGGGAAATTAACGAAGGTTGCATGATAATTCCAAATGCGATAAGGCCAGGAGTCGAAAGACCGAAAAGAGAGAATGTGGGAATAGAAACTTGATACTCCTCATTCATAGCGATTTGAATGCTACCTCCTGGACCCCGAAATGCACTAGTCAAATCTAAATATGCATTAAGAATGTTTCCAAGAATAGAATTCGCAATTTGATAATTCAGATAACTCTCGTCTCCCCTTATAATAACTTCCTCACTTATATTTATAGGAAGGTCAGGTATAGACGCATCAAAAGTTTGTAAGTATTCATGGAAGTATAAACCGTATGAATTCCTCCAATAGCCATTAAGAATACCCAGGGAAGCGTTAGAAAATTGGCGAGGGAGGATAAGGACAATATCTAATTCTCGATTTTTGAGTTTCGAATCTGCTTGCATTTCGTCACTATACTCTGTAATTTCAAAGATATGAGACGAATTTTGTTGATTATTATAGGTTAGATTTCCAAGAATATTAACAAATTCGCTCCCGAATCCCTTAGAAAGAACATCAGTAGAATGGAATTCCTGTAAAGTACCATTTCCCAAAAGTGTTTCATTTTGAAAGAGGAGTTGAATTTCATCTGTCAATCCCTCATCCTGATTGATAATCCCGAGTAAAAAAGTCTGATTTTCACCAATTGGGGATGCGGAAAATCCAAACCAATATAAGCCAATAAAGAATATTGGGAACAGAATTAAATAGGGAATAGTCCATCTACTACGAATGATTTGCAATCCAATTCTATGTGAAATTCCTAATGCTTGTCTTACTGACATATTTTACTCCCTCAAGATCTTAACCTACGGCCAGTTAAATTAATGAAAACATCCTCAAGTGTAGTTCCTCTTATTGAAAGGTTATTAACAGAAAACCCTTGATTTTCGATAGATGCAAGAATTCTTGTTAATTTGGGAACAACATCAAGAGCTCGAATTGTACACACACTTTGGGAAGTGGAAACCTCCTCCAGATGAAGAGGAGGGTCTAAAGCAAGCAAATATCCTGGAAGTGATTCAATCTCCGTATCTCCTAGATGGGAAACCTCAATCTCAACCAAATCTCCTTCTCCAATAGATGTTTTTAGATTCTCAGGAGTATCTAATACAAGAATTTCCCCATTATCAATGATTGCTACTCGATTTGAGAGACGATCAGCTTCTTCCATATAATGGGTGGTTAGAATAACCGTTTTACCTTGTTTAGGAAGATTACGTATGAATTCCCAAACAACAATTCGTGATTGAGGGTCTAACCCAGGAGTAGGTTCATCACATAAGATAATTTTGGGATCATGCACTAATGCTAATATTAAATTTAACCTACGTTTCTGACCCCCTGATAAATCTTTGGTTATCGCTTTTTTCTTTTCTTCCAGCCCTATTCGCGAGATTAAAGAATTGATTCGCTCTTTCGCAATCATTTTCGGGATATTGTATATTTTAGCTAGGAACCAAAGGTTTTCTTCAACAGTTAGATCTTCATAGAAAGTTGGGTTTTGGGGAATAATTCCTAATATTTCTTTGAGCTTATTACCTGATTTGTGTGGATTCTCCCCTAAGATCTTAACTTCGCCAGAATCTGGACGTAGTAAGCCAACGATCATTCTGAGACTAGTTGTTTTTCCAGCCCCATTTGGCCCGAGGAACCCGAAAATCTCTCCTTCATAGATATCAAAGCTAATTCCTTTAACCGCATTGACCTGTCTTTCTCCTTTCCCGAATACTTTTTTCAGTGCTTTAACTTCAATTATCTTCTTCATTATTGTCGTTCCTTAAGCATTTGATTAGATACTGAAGACCCTCCTCCATAGCTCTGTTATACAATTGGATTCCAAGATATTGTACTTGAACTGCGTTGTATAACTCTGGATCGAGCTTTTTGATATCTGAAGACCTTAATTCTTCAAGAACATCCATTACATCTCGATTCTTATCTATGAATTGTTGAAACATTAATTCTAGCAACGTAGAATCATCAGCAACGTGATATGTGTAACCCAGTTTATGAGAACCTTTTCTTTTTAAGGTTCCATACTGTACATTAGTTTTTATTGCCCTATTTACTGATGCTATTGAGGTAGGGTATTTCGATTCATTAGTAAATAATTCCTTTAATCTTTTAGAGATAGTCACTTGAGTCCATCCATTTTGATTAGGCTCAAGCCACATGAGTGCGTCTATATACCCTGATAAACCTGGAAACCCATAACTCTCCCAATAATTTGCTAAAATATCAAAGAATTGTTTTCGATATTTACTGAAATTCCTATTCTCTTCAATATTCATGAGTTATCGAGGAGTCATGATTCGTTGCATTTTTAAAATTTCGTATTGTTGAAATTCAGAATTTCATATGATTGAAATTTTATACAAATGCTTTGATATGCATTTAATTGCTAAATTATTAGATTAATTTATGTAAAAAAGACTCAATTGCCTTCATATACCTATCAAATCCTAGATACATGAGATCGTTGTGACCTGCATTAGGAACTATCACTAAATCCCTTTTATCACTGGATAAGCTCTCATAGAGGGCATACCCGTTGCTAACTGGTATAATAAAATCATTTTCACCATGAATGATTAATGTAGGGATGGTGATTTTCTCCATCAAGGGTAGGGGTGAAATATCAGGTTCTTTGTCTTCAGGAAGAAAGTTACGTGGAATCCCAAGTCTCTGTAAGAGTTCATAGGTGTCTGCGAATCCACTTTCGAGAATAAGGCCAGAGAGTTCTTCTTGGTAAATTCCCGCTATTTCTATAGCAGATGCACTTCCCAAGGATCGTCCCATTATTATGATAGGTCCTCTTATTCCCTGTTGCTGAAGAATATCTTTGAACTGAGAGAAGATAGTATGAGAATCCTGAATCATATTAGGAAGAGTAGGATTACCATTACTCTGTCCATATCCTCTGTAATCAACAACACAGAAATTGATTCCTCTTTTCACATATTCTGGTGCCAGATCATGATAATCTTCTGCGATTTCCCCGTTTCCGTGAAAAAATAAAATTGTAGGGGCTTCTGAATCTGCTGTTTTATGTAAAAATCCACATATTCTGATTCCTTCTCCCACATCGAAACAAAGAAAGGTTCTGTTCTCTAAATCCTCAGTTCCTTCCGATGCTTTGCGAGGGTGAAAAACCCTTTGATTGATCAAAGGTTGATCTAAAAAAGTTAAATCTCTGACTTTGGTCATGCGATTTTCCAGCCATCAAACGAGGGGGACAAGACTGCTCTCAATAGAAAAGACTCCAAACATAATGGGAAGATATACAATAACTGAGGCAATGAGATCCCAAATATAGTGTTCACCAAGATAGATTACAGAGAAACAAAAGAAGATGCCTAATAAAATGAAAAATACTATACCAGCAGTCCATACCCACCAAGGTGATGATAAACTAATAAAATAACATAAGATAGCGCCTGCTAGCATTAAACCTAAATGGTTCGATGGTAAACCATTATACAAGAGACCATTCACCGTATCTGATTTTTTAAATTGTTCAAGTCGCAAAGGAATGATCGGAAGATCGCGTCCAAAATCGTTCCACCTATTAGGTACAATTACAGGATAGATGAATTGGATAGTCATACTTGTTCCCCAAGAGAGTATAACTGGGAGCCCGTATCGCCATGCTTGGTCTCCTTGAAGCCCACAAATATAAACTTCGATGATAACGGTAATAGTAAACGCCCATAACCATAGCTGCATTGTCGAAAAATCAAGAATCTTTGTAATTCTTTCATTGGTTCGTAATTTCTCCTGTAGAAATTGAGTTGGTTTTGGAGAGAAGAATTTCGCTCGTTTTTGCACACGTTCTGGGGTTTGCCACAATCGGGCAGTCCACCAAAATATCAGCATTCCGATTGTAACTAGAAGTAAGAAGACATTGAATGGAGTAGCAAAGGCTTCTTCATAGGCGGCTATGACATTATCCATTAAAATACATCCTGATTTAGAAAATATTTCATTGACATGACTTTTTGGGATTCTCTGTAATTTGTAGAAAACCTGAAGCATCTAAAAATGCCTGTGCTTTCTGAAAATCACCTTCATCAACTGCAAAGGCATAATGAGCAGCATTTGCTGCAAATCTTAGCAGGTAAAATGAATATACACGAATTCCCTGATCGAAAAGTAGCTGTGCGAAATTACCGAAAGTACCTGGTTCATCAGGCAATGCTGCAACCAAAACGTTTTGTTTACTAAACGATATATTCAGGTTTCGTAGCAGCTCATGAGTTTTCTCTTCATTATCCGTAAAGAGAGCAGCTGTGCAAATTCCAAATGCAGAGGTGCCCGCCATTGATACGATATCTATATCATTCTCCCCTAGAGTTTTCCCTATTTGTGCGAGTAGCTTTAACGCATCTGTATCATTTTCTAAATGGATTATAAATTGCTGCACGCTTCTCACCTAAGAGATGACTTCCAAAAGTACTTATATTGGAGAATCAGTGTATTAATTATAAATGCTGTGAGAGACAAATTTCCTGAGTTGGTGATATAAACAAAACGATCATTTGAAGATTATAATTTCTTAAACTCCCTTAAAATCGTCTAATCAGAGTGAGAAATAATGCAAATAATCTATCTCTACGGATTCGCATCAGGACCACTATCAAATAAAGCCCAATTTTTCAAGCATAAATTTGATTTACTTGGTATTCCTTTAGACATCTTTGATTTCATACCCAATCGTAGGCATTTTCAACAAATGCAGCCTTCAAAGCTTGTAGAGAATCTTGTACAATATGTAGAAGAGAACTATCCAAGTGAACAGGTGATTCTATTCGGTTCAAGTTTTGGAGGACTGATTGCTGCATGGTATTCAGCACTTTATCCGAATATGATTACTAAATTAATTCTGATGGCACCAGCTCTACAATTCACTCCAGAATTTATTGCTAAAACTCTAGGAACAACGTTACAGGATTGGCAAGAAAAAGACACCGTATTGGTCGAACATTATAGGTTTAACGTAAAGGTTCCCTTGAATTACTCTTTCGTACAAGATTTACAAGAGAATTCGCCCCCAATTTTCTCTCCTACTCAGTTCCCAGTCCCAACGGTAATTTTCCATGGGAGAAACGATGCTGTAGTTCCTATCCAATGGAGTATCGATTTTGCATTCGAAAATCCAAAAGTTACCCTGAATATATTAGAAGGGGATCATCAGCTTTTAGATCAAAAACAAATAATGTGGAACAGTATCCAGTCATTTCTGTCTAGTTAAAGGTCATAAACAATATTTTCAAGGGTTTGTTTGACCTGGGCACTTAATTGGGAAATCTCTTGTCCTTCTGCAGATGTTGCTTTATGTTTTGGATCCGCCCAGCCTGAAAGCATTGGCCAAATGTTAATCGCTGTATTTTGTTCATCCTGAACTTGTAATAGGGGTGAAAGTAGTTTTTCAAAATCATGGTATATTTTGCAATCTAGCGAGATCTTGATCAGGGGGCAATAATACTCTTCAGGATTGGTTCCACGACGCAGTAAAGGGCGTATGTCTTGAGTGTAGCATAGCGTAGTTTGACCAATCCGAAGTACGCAACCCGCGTGAAAATCACTTTTCTCCACTCGAAAAGGGCAAAAACCATGCTCTAGAATCTGCATCAATGATGTATAGAACCATAATTTTTTAAGTGTAATCTGAGGAATCTATTCGGATTATCAGCGACAAAAATCTTACTAATCCATCTCAAAGATGATTTCGTTCAATTCTTCCCTCACCTTGATACTCAGCTTCTCCATGGCAATTCCCTCTGGAGTTTTAGCTTTATTCTTAGAATTAGCTATTCCAGTTAACATAGGCCAAATGTTGATTGTTGTACTCTCTCTATCTTGAATTGTAAATATATAATCTACGAGCTGCTCAAATTTTTTATATAATTCTTCCTTGATTATCACTTGTGGTAAAAGAGGGCAGAAGTAGCTTGCATCCCGGTATACTATGGGCCGCTCATCAGTAGAATAGCATTGAGAATCCGTACCTTTTTGTAATACGCAGCCTGGAAGATGTTCAAGTATTTCAACCCGAAAAGGACAGAACCCACGTACTTTCAACACGGTAAACTCCAAAAATAAGAACTCAGATATATGAAATTAGAGTTTTCTTTTAAATCTGATCTTATAAATTTTCTTACCATATGAATATACTGATTAAAACCCATTTTAATCGATAAAGCTTCGCATGCATATCAGAATTTCTAAGACTTGAAGGATGAAATGATGAATTCTAAGGAATTAAAGCAATTAATTTTACAGGAAGCAAAGGAAATTGAATCTTATATCATAAAAACACGTCGTCATATACATCAGTATCCAGAAACCGCCTTTGAGGAGGTTAAAACTCGTGATCTTGTTGAAAAACAACTACAGGAAATTGGATATAAAACAGTGAGAACCGCAAAAACTGGTGTGGTTGGAATTCTTCAAAGTGCAAAATCTGGTCCAACTATTGCACTCCGTGCCGATACTGACGCTCTAAACCTTACAGAAGAGAATGATGTCGAATATGCCAGTACTATCCCAGGTAAAATGCATGCGTGTGGACATGATGCTCATACGGCAATGTTACTAGGTGCAGCTCAATTAATTTTTAAAAATAAAGATCATCTTTCTGGTACGTTAAAACTTATTTTTCAACCTGCAGAGGAGGGTGGTGGAGGTGGTAAACTCATTTGTGATGAGGGACATCTAGAGGATGTTGACAGAATTTATGGAATTCATGTGTGGAGAGAATTAGAATCTGGTCTTATTGGATTGCGAAAGGGAGGAATGTTAGCTTCGGCCGATGAATTCTCTGTTGTCATTACCGGAAAAGGGGGTCATGCAGCGGCTCCTCATCAAGCAGTTGATCCAACAGCTGTTCTTGTTGATATCTATAACGCTCTCCAAAAAGTAGTTTCCAGAGAAATTGATCCTTTCGATGATGTGATCATTACAACACCTGTATTGCAGGGAAGCGATGCATTCAATGTGATCCCTAGAGAGGCGAAATTAAAGGGAACATTTAGAACAATGGATCCTGTGGTTAGAGATCACATTCTGAAGCGTATCCCAGAGATAGTAGACGGGTATTGCCAAGCTTGGAGATGTGAAGGAGAAGTAATCTTCAATACTGGTGATATGATCCCCTATCCCCCTCTGATCAACGATGGCCAGTCAATAGACGACGTTATTACTCTCTTGAAAGACACTGAATTGGAACATGTATCAATGGATCCTTCTATGGGTGGGGAGGATTTCGCGTTTTACCTTCAAAAGACGAAAGGCGCTTTTCTTACTTTAGGTATTCAGAATGAAGAAAAAGGAATAACAGCCCCTCATCATCACCCACAATTTGATGTAGATGAAGCTGTATTGTGGAAAGGAACGGCATTATATGCCCTACTTGCATTTTCAACTTTATTTATTGAGTGAATTGAATGATCTTTGAAGAAAATCTTTTGGATATATTGAATGAAACGGGGATAAATGTCCTCTTAACTAATCCTTGTGCTCGATTACAAACAATCTTAAATCTCCTATCTGATGACAAGAATTTCGATGTTTTAGAGATAACTCGAGAAGAACATGGTGTTGGGTTAGCTGCAGGTGCGTATCTGGCCGGAATGAAACCAGCTATGCTGATTCAAAGTACTGGAATAGGAAATATTCTCAATACTGTTGCATCTTTGACCTTAACCTATCAATTCCCTCTCTTGATTATAGCAAGTTGGAGGGGAGTAATAGATGAACCTATAGTTGCGCAAAATATCTTTGGAAAAGCAGTAGAAGGACTTTTATCATCTCTAAAAATTAAAACTTTGATAGTTGATGAGAATTCAGACTTATCCGATATAAAAAAAGATATAGAACGATGTTATGAACAAAATGAAGTAATTGTTCTTTTATGCTCCCCACGTGTGTGGACTCAGTCGAAAGAATTGTATTTAGAAAAGGAATTTGTGTATTCACGCCAAAGAAAACAACCACAGAAAGTGAAATCCGACGAGCTTTGTATTAAACCTAGTATGACTAGAATGGAAGTTCTTAAAGATCTTACTAGGAATATGACATCTAATGATGTCGTTATCGCCAATATTGGTTTTCCCTCTCGTGAATTATTTCACATTGATGACCAAAATCAATTCTTCTACATGACAGGTAGTTTTGGACAGGTTAGTTCGATCGGTCTTGGAATCGCCAGATATAAACCTAACAAACATGTTTACGTTCTTGAAGGAGATGGAAGTATGTTGATGAGTCCTGGGATTCTACCCATGATTTCTGCCTATTCCCCCGATAATTTAACCATCGTTTGCTTGAATAATGGAAGTTATGGTTCAACTGGAAACCAACCAACCCTTTATACCTCAGGATTCATTGATTTCTGCCTAATTTCACAAGGATTTGGATTTAATCCTGCAGGGATTGAAAATATATGCCAGAAGGATGAACTCCTGAATATAATTCCTCAGATGTCTGAGTTCCAACTAATACAAATCTTCATTAGACCTGTAAACGCTAAAGTTGAGAGAATTCCTTTAACACCCAAGGAAATAGGGGATAGGTTCATTCGCTCATTAAAAAGTTGAAATTAAATTCCTTTCTTAAATTCACGTTTTTCTACGTTGTTATTCTGCTTCTGAAGCGTCTGTGATATCTTAGATGGCTGGATTCCTGAAGTTATTTGAGAAATCAGTTTCTTTTGATCTATCAGTGAATATCCGCATATTGGACATCCTGATTTCCCTATCAACTCATCCACCGAGCTAAAGTCTAAGCCACATCCCCGACAACTAAATGGGAATGCGATTAATTCTCCCGAACAGTTCGGACAATTTGTAGACCCCACTGTAATTAGATCAACATAATCTGGGGTACAAACAAACCGCTTACAGGACTTACATTGGAAATAATTTTCACCTTGAATCTCACCAATACATACCTGACAATTTGTATCCCGTGGAGGAATAGATTCTAATAATAGCATATCAGATTTAAGAATGAGGGCTCCATCTTCAAAAGCTAATTTTTCTTTTATAGTCCTTGGAAGGTTGATCTGGCTTGTTTCCAGTTCAGAGGAGAGGGATTCGATATGGATTGCCTTTCCCCTTATAAGATCTTGGATCCATGTTGGTTTTGGCTTGTAATAATTAATTGTATCTTCAGCTCTAGTCCTTATTTCTTTCCCAATTCGGAGAGATTCTGCTTTAACTATTGGATAGCTTTTGATGGTAGCCATAATTAAAAGGCCCAAAAGTGAAGCTAAAATTATTATAGCCAATAATAATGTCACGGGGTTCAAAATAAAATTGTTTGGATCAGTTCCAATGATTATTTCAATATTATCATTAAAAAAGTCATTATCACTATCAGAATCACGTGGGTTGGTACCATATAAAAATTCATCTCTATTACTCAATCCATCTGAATCCGCGTCATTATCACCGTCATTAATCCCAATAATAAAATTAAATCGATACTCAAAAATATTAGACATCCCATCATTGTCTAAATCATCATTCGCATCGTCCTTTCCAGCCTGAAGACCATTTTCATACTCAAACAAGTTAGGCATTCCA
>JAEOTC010000107.1 GCA_016840035.1 Candidatus Hodarchaeota archaeon
GGATCTAGAGTGATGAATCTTTAATGATTCGTCCATCCTCTAATTCTATTAGTCGTGAGGCATATTTTGTTACTCTAGGATCATGAGACACCACGATAATGGTGGCATTTCTATCTTTGTTTATCTGTGTCAATAGATCCATAATTTCAGATCCAGTAGTTGAATCTAAATTTCCTGTAGGTTCATCCCCCAGTATAACTAATGGATCATTAATTAGTGCTCTACATATTGCTACACGCTGTTTTTGTCCACCAGAAAGCTCGTTAGGTTTATGATTCATACGATCGCTTAAGCTTGCTATTTCCAATAGTTCTTTTGCACGAATACGATCAGCATTAGTGATACCATAGGGTATTAATGGGGCTAAAACGTTTTCTAGAGCTGTTAAGTTATCGAGGAGATAATAATCTTGGAAAATAAATCCAATTTTTTCTTTCCTTACAAATCCTAGTTTACTTTCTGGTGCATTCGTCAAGTCCATATCTTCTAATTTCACGCTTCCACCTGTTGCACTGTCCATACAACCGATGATATTGATCAAAGTACTCTTTCCAGAACCACTAGCTCCCATAATTGCCAAAAATTCCCCATAATTAAGTGTTAAGTCAACACCTCGTAATGCCTGAACTTCTGCTGGTTTCCCTTCGTGATAAATCTTCTTAAGACTTTCAATTTTTATTACTGCACCATTATTGTCTCTCATTTTATCATATTCTTCTTTTGAAATCACCATGATTTATTCCTCCGATTAACTACTATGTAGAACCTCCATCGGTCTTACTCTGCTTGCTTTGATTCCAGGATAACTACCACCTACAATTCCTATGATAATTGCTATTAGAATTGCAGTCACTATTGTCGTGGGAGATATTATTGCTAGGAGTAAGCCACTTGCTGAGAGTATTGTAGTAAGTCCTGCCGAGAGGATAATACCTAACAGTGACCCTAGTAGTGCCAATGCAGCAGATTCCCCAATGACATCGAGCATTATATGAGAATTTTTCCATCCAGTCGCTTTCAATATAGCAAATTCTTTCATGCGAGATTCTATTCCAACCAGCTGTGCCACAATTATACCCATACTCCCAGCTACAAGAGTTACAATTGATATAACCAGCAGAAAGCCTGCTAACATAGCCTGCATCTCACTTGAGCTGTCTAAAAACGTACTAATGCTTATGACGGATAATTCTTTACCATAGAGATTAGTTAAGAATAGATCCACATTCTCTTGTAGTAGATCAATTTCCGTTTGATCTACTAAATCAGTATAAATAGTAACAGAGCTATATTTTGCACTGGACATGTTGATAGAGGATAATCCAAGTCGTTCAAAGTGATAAAAACTGTTTTCAGGTCTGAGAATCTCGTCCATTACCTTTGAGGTGACTTCCATAGATGTATATACGTCATAGGAGTCTATCGTCATACTACTTGGACCAAAACCAAAAATCTCAGACCCATCGGTAATTCCCACAATTGTTAGAGGATAGGTATCAGAAATATTGATCTGTAACTCCAAGTCATTCCCGATAGCGAATAATGTGGTGTTTTGTTTAAACAATGAATTTGAAATGACAACCTCATTTGCACCTTCTACAAATAGACGTGATCCACTTATGAGTGAGTCTAACGTCCTATCTCTAGAGGTAAATTCATTTAGATTATCCAAACCTATCACATTTAGACTCTTTGTTTCTCCCATAAATGAACTTCCTAAGAGTTCTCCGTAGCTATTTACCGACGGGGGAAGATGTTGTTCCGGGGAGATACCAACTATATGCTCACTTAGGTCATTATTACTCAGAATATCGTTTGATACCGTAAGAGGAATTTGGCCTTGGAAAGTCTGCTTGTTTGGTTCAACTATATCCAAATTACCTGCCATATCCCCAAAAAAGTCATCAAAACTTTCTGAGATCCCATTACTAAAAGAATCTAATGTTATCTGTAAGGTAATCCCGATTCCTATACCGAATATCGCCAGTAAAGCAATCCCCTTCTTACGAAGAGCATTTTTTAAGGCAAATTTGATAATTCGTGTTATTGACCTCATTTGTATTCACTTATTTTCATTTTCATAATATTATTGATTCAATAATATTGAAGTTTAGATAATATTAAAAATGTTTGCATACCCCTCGTACATAACGGTAATCCATACCGCAATGCCAAATAGTGATCAAGTATGAGTGATTCACACCCTATAAAGCGTAGAACCAAGTTTATTCGAGAGTTAGGGGAATTAGCAATTCTTATTCAACTTGCAAAGAAGGAAGAAGGGAGCCATGCGTATGAGCTATTTGAAGACATCAAAGAAGTCATCTTTCCACATCAGATTCAACAATTAAAAGACTATAATGTGGTTCGAAAAGGATTATCTCGTCTGATCACAAAATATCCAGCTGATAAGATTGAGAATGAATCTGATTTTCAAAAATTTCAGAAAGACTGGGAAAAATTTCGTACGGAGTGTTCTGATACTCCAATGGTAAATTTCCTCCTTTCACAGATGAGTGATGCCATCCAGCTACAGGGAGTGAAATCTTTAAAGCCTCTCCTTGAGATGTTTTCTACATTAAACAAAAAGATGGAGGGATTGGCTGAACATCTCTCACTAAAATCATCGATTTGGAGCAATGTCACTAATATCTACCCTGTCCTCGCAAGTATCGAAAAAGATGGCCTTATTATTGGCGATGAAATAAAAGTAGACGCTAGATATAGAAAAGTCTATAGAATTACAGATTCTGGGTATCAACACCTTAGAAACTCCATTTTCGATATTCTAAACATTTTTACATTTATCCTCCCAAGTGCTAGTGAGAAGCTTGACCCAACTCTTTTCTCTCGCTTCATGCCCAGGCCTCCTTCGGTTTTCCGCGGAACTCAGTGGGAAGAGTTATTTCCAAAGATCTCTTATGATGAAAATCGTTTGAGTTTTCTCTTTGAGTCAGATGATGTACCTTCAGTATTTGAACCTTGGATACTTTTTATGAGTATTCTGATCATCCAGAATCAGACTGGAATTATTTCTAGGGCGATCTCTAAAACTGGCGCATCAACGGAAGGTTCAATCCACAAACAATTTCTCTTACGAAGATTCCGTAAAATTCAAGCTACCATCTCAGCAGCAATTCAAGCATTAGAAGAGGAGTAGCACTTCAGACTTGATTTCTCTTCTTAAATAAGGACCAATAGATTGGTAAATATCCTTAATATTAATAAAAGCTCAACTAATAGAAAGCAGCAATCGAAAGCAATAAGCCTAACACAATGGAGATCAAGAAAACGAAGACAGCCCAAAAATAAAATCCACTATGCAGTCCTCTATACTCAGGATTTCGAATCACTCTCTTTAACCCAGTTATTGCTGTTATATTAAGCAACAGCATAGATATAAAGCCGACAATTCCATGGGGTGTATAGAAAACAGCACCTCGGTCGATCAAGGTTTGAGCGATCCAATAAATAAATACGATACTAGCTGAAATAACATAAGTTAAGGATAGAAAATGATGGAATCTTCGATTCATAAATCGGGGAAGATCCTTAAATACCTCTGAGTTTCTAGAAAACTTCAATCCCGTCATTACTGATGCCACACCAAATATAAAGGATATAGAAAACAAAATCGCATGTACTGACCAATCACGTGCAATAGAGATTCGGGCATCATCATTCCATCCACGAGATTCCCAAAATCCAATATGATCTGTTACAACAATATCAATTCTGAC
>JAEOTC010000108.1 GCA_016840035.1 Candidatus Hodarchaeota archaeon
TATTGCTTCTTTTACTACCCTTGGAATCTCCTTTTTATCTATTTTATATGCTGAGGCATACCCCCATGCCCCCTCCACGATTACTCTCACGTTGAATCCTTTCTCTTGGGTAAGACTTGCTTTCTCAATTTGACCATTTTTCATTATCAGATCATCATTCAACCATGAGAATACTCGTACATCTGTAAATTTCGGAGTATACCGTTCTGCTTCCTGTAGACAATTTTCGACAAACTCTTTATTTTGTTCCATTGACAAACCCATCTTTTTCGTCCCCTATCATCTTTTTCAGTAATATTTTTCTTTATTAGTAAATTTTTGGCTAGGAACGATGTCTTCTGATATTTATACTCTAGCTTCACAAAGTTACATAAGAAGTATTATTCACCATGGTTGTAAGCTCTGAAATGGTGAAGGTTGAAATTAAGTATGCGGAAACGTTCCTTACTCCAATTATTACTCATTATTCTTTTTATAGCAACGAATTTGGGATTTGGTTTTCTCGGTGACCTATTCTTACTTTCTAATTCGTCCAAAACCGAACATTTCCTCGAACGCGAGCCAAACCTAAGCGTTCCATTTAATTTGGAGGAATTTAAGTCATTAAATGTTGACTCATCACTAGAGGAGACAACTACCACTCAGAATAACAACCTAACGTTTTTTGACATTAATGGTTCCGCAAATGATGTATGCATAGCCGATGGATTAGCGTATATAGCGGATTCCTCCAAGGGAATAATTGTCGTTGATGTCACACAACCTAAAGTTCCTACGTACCTCTCAACTATTCCCACCAATCGGGGATCTGTGGATAAGATTGTTGTTATTGATGGTTATGCGTATGTATTAGAGTATTCGAGCCAAATCTTCTCTATTTACGACGTTCAGGATATCTATAATGGTTCCAAGCTGTATGAATCTGTTCACATCGAAGTCTTCCATTTAGTAGTCGAGAACGGATACGCATATGTTACCTGTGACGATCTATCCTTAGCTATATACAATGTCTCAGATCCTTTAGACCCTTATACCCTAACTACTTTAGACATGAATCATAGTGTAGAGGGCCTTTTTAAACATCATGAATGGTTATATGTAGCTTTGAAAGAAGATGGTATGGCTCTAATTGATGTTTCCGATCCTGCTAATCCTATTACGCCTATTTATTATCCTTCGGTAGGTACAGTCAACAGAATCTTCGTTAATGATTATGGAACGTATCTGAGCAATGATGGTGGTTGTTTCTTATCTATCTATGATACGAATAAATCGAATTTCCAGCTCCTCACTCAGTTTGGATCCGCTCATGAATTTAGTGTTTGGGCTTCTAGAGATTATGCGTTTATTCTTGAGGTCGGTTTCCAGTTCTCAATTTATGATGTCCAAAATATTACCTCCCCTCGGCTTATTACTTTTTATGACAGTATTCAATCTCCTTCACGCCATGTTGTATATTCAAATGGTTTTATTTTTATTGCCCATGATATCTCAGGCCTTGCCATTTTTGATGTCAGAGGGTATGAGTTTCTTTCTCCCCACGCACCGATTAATATTACTCGAGAGGCAGATTTTGGCCCCACAGGATATAATTTTACTGGCTCAGGGGTAGAAAATGATCCCTATCTTATTTCAGGTCTTAATATTTCCCATGATTTTGGGAATTTAATCACAATTCGCAATACTCGGGTTCATTTCATCATTCAACACAACTTGTTGAATGGAGTCCATACTATCACTAGTAATGATGGTATACTTCTGGATAATGTGACCAATGGACGAATTGAAGCTAATGAGCTTACGAATTCAGCGAGAGGAATACGAATTGCTAATTCTTCCAATATTACTCTGAAATATAATTTTGCACACATTCATGAGATAGCATTAAGCTTAAGCTCCACAAATCGCACCACCATCCAGGATAATTCGTTTAACAATACCTTTCAAGTTGGAATGAGTTGTTACTATGTCCAAACCTTGACAATTTCTCACAATCGTTTTCAAAACAATCTTCATGCCATCTGGATGGACCATGGAACCGAGAATAATCTTAGCGATAACATTGTTTCTAATATTCAAGCCCAGGCTTTTATCATCACCGAAGACAGTTTACATAATCAAATCAGGGGTAATTGGATCTCTGATAGCGGTGGAGGAATAGATATTACCTATGGTAGTCATGACAATATTCTCCTTAATAATACTATCGAGCAGACAGATAATGTGGGTATTTATTTAGACCAAGTGAATAATACTCTTATTTCCAATAACTCTTTCCTCTATAATTTTAAATGGGGAATTCAAATCCAGAATGCGTCCGACAACGATGTCCTTTTCAATCACTTTATTCAGAATAATCCCATGGCTGGTACGGGGGAATGGCAAGCATATGATATGGGTACGCTGAATACTTTTGAATACAATTACTGGAGTGATTGGACTGTCCCAGATAATAATTCAGATGGGATTATCGATCTTCCCTACACGATTGAAGGCCCTTCCCTTAACACTGATCCTTTCCCCTTAGCTTTTCTCCCTGGCTTAACCCATAACTTATTTGGTTTGCGTGTTTTATTCCCTAATGGGGGTGAAATACTAAATGGTACGATTACTATTTTATGGGATCTCCCCGTAGACACTTTGGGCCATGTCATTGAATATGCAATTTCTTATTCTAGAGATTATGGTGCCAATTGGACGGTAATCGTTGCCTGGGTAGTCTGGGACTCTTTGGTTTGGGAAACTACTTTACTTCCCCAGACTACCGAACCGTACTTAATTAAAGTTGAGGCACGTTGTTCCAGTGGATTGGTTATTAGTGATATTTCTGATGGGTTATTTTACATTGACAACACTCCTCCTGAAACGACTATTCCCCCTACTACTATTACTACAACAACTACCACTATTCCTTTTACAACTCAAACTACCACTACACATATTCCTCCGACAAAGATATCTCCTCCTAATTATGGGGAGGATGTGGTTATTACATTTTATAAAGGAAGCATCTTCCTTGATGGAATACCCATTCCACTCGTATTCGAGGTGCGAGACACAAATCATAGCCAAATGATTGGAGATACGGCTTGTAACTACGGTGAAACCTACCTCAGCTTCGAAAAAGGAGGAATTACATTGGATTTGGGGGGCGAATCTCTTACCAGTACTAAAATTGTTGGTTCTACTGAAAGTCAATCTTGGGTAAGTATAATTGAGAATGAATTGAAAAAATCCCAATCCTTATCTCTGATGACTATTTCTGGAAAGTACGATTCTGATACTATTGAAATGACCACTAGAATCCAAACAATCACCGATTATATCGACATCACGTTGCTGGACGATCATATCATCTACACTTTTAATATCAATGTTTATATGATTCTTGAGTATTCTATCAATGGGGAGGGGCAGGGATTAATCGAGGAGGATGTATTTTATGGGGTCTCTTCCACGAAACGAGTAGAGTTCTTACAGCTAGAAACAATTGTTTGTGCTGATAAGAATGAATACAATACTGAGAAAGTGGAAATCGTCAATGAGGGATGGGACTGGGATTATGACTTTGATGGAGCGAATAGATTAGAGATTTATCCTGCATATTCTTTCATGAAAAACTATGTGTGGTTTAACGCCCAAGATTTTCAAATGGTGAAAACTGAGGAATATGGCCCTAGTAATAACTTATATGCGACTTATTCTATCTATATTCCTCGTAGTGTCCAAGGTCTCCCAGAATTTGTCTTACCTCTTTCGATAGCGTTGGTTCTTGTCGGAGGCGGAGGAGCATTGATAGTTCTCCGAAAACGATTCCAAAGTTCTAGTACATCTCCAGTAAAAGTTATGGGCCGTTCTGTTAATCTTCCAAATGTGTGTAAATGTTCACGGTGTGGAAATTTGAATCTTGGAAGTTATACATTTTGTATTCATTGTGGAAATCAATTATAAAGTGTGATCATAATTTTAATTGGATTATTTCTCTATTTCTGGTTGGGAAGCAGTGATATGTGTTACCCCAACTCATTTTAAGTCACCTTCAAGTCTGACAATGGAAAGTGCGAATCTATCTCTGGAATCCCCCCTCCTCATAAATGATAGTAATTAGTCCAATCCTCATTCTTTCCAAGAAAAAAAAAGGAAAAAGAAAGGTCCGACAATGAAATCTTTATCAATGGAAAACTCCCCTATTGGGATAAGGGAAATTCAATTGACTGAGGAAGAATTACACTCAAAATTACTTAAATCTCATGGTACTCCGAAATGGAGAATCTGGTTATTTCCATTTCCTAAATTCGCATTTTTGTCAATCTTTTTCGGAATCTTTCCTATCTTACTGGGAGTCTTATTTCTAATTGTAGGGTTAGTTGCATTTACAACAATAAGATATCTTATTGCAATTTTCTTTGTTTTCTTGAGTTTTGCTGCCTTTGGAGTTGGTGGGTTTTTGATCGCATTTGGATTTGAGCTTTGGAAAGAATCACGCCCGTTTTGGCGCTTTCATGACTAAGAGTAATCCATCCAATACCCATCCCTCTTAAGAAAATAAGAGAAAGTAAGAAAAATCTGCTTTTTCTTACTGTAATACTTTTGCTAGTGTTTCCCCGAATCGTGACTCTAAGAAATTATGCCAGTGTTCACCTAGGCCTAACCAATATCCTGAACTTGAGATCGCGAAGAAAAGCAAGATCCACATTTGCAGAAAATGTTCTTCGATAAAAGGATTATATTGGGGAGGAATAGCTGAAAGCCATACGGAAAAGAAGAATAGTGCTGTTGATAAACCACCTATACGTACTCCCATTCCAGTTAATAGAGTAACTCCTCCGACTAAAAGCATCCCCATGTACATTAGATCTACTAAGACTCCCAGTTCCAGCAATAGTGCATCTGGCCCGTTAAAAATAAATGCAAAAGGACTGTCAGGATTTGTCACAAACATCAAATATCCTTCTGTTTGTTTTGCTCCTGATAAGAAGGATGCTTCTGGTGCTGTAGCGATACCTAGACCAAAAAATCGATCTAAAAATGCCCACAGGAACTCAAATCCAAAAAAGATCCTCAAAAGTCCCAATAAATATTCTGGAAACGTATATTTGCCAAAAAACGATGTGTTCGTACTCATTTTATTCACCTTTAAGTTAAAAAATATGAATACTGGATCTAACAGTAGAGGGATCTTGAACATTCACCTCCGAAAAACTGACCCCTTGAAAGACATTTAGTAATCATAATTGATGTAAACAAGAAAAGAACAAGTTTTAATACCCATTAATTGTTGTCTTCATCAAATTATTATCCTCTAAGCTAATATTGCCTTCTAATCCTCTCTAGATTCTCTATCTTTGTGACTCATCTGAGAATAGAGAAGTAAACTGTTTTTCACAGGAAAAAGAACGTGAAGAGTTAGAGAAAAACCTGTAAGTCTCTTTCTATACCACTGACTCTTGTTAGTAGGTTTTCTTCCAAGAATACCTAATCTGCAAAAATTTTAACAGGGTCCGAGTTCAATCCAATAATACAACAGATACTCAGGAGAGTTTATGGCTCGAAAATCTGAGGGAATGTGGATGTGATTTCCTCGTCCTCCCGAGAAATGTTCAGGACCCGTCTCGTATACAAAACCACACCTCCCACTGGCTTTCCAGTTATTAATACTTTGCACCCAGTAGCTTTTCACAATACTTGCAGTTCCGATCTGCTCGTACCATTGTAGGGAATAAGTAATTTTGTCTTGATCTCCTAGGGAGAGGATCACATCAATTGCGGTAATCACTCCTGGTTGAAAAGTATCAATTCGCAAGTTATGAGGAGTAATTGTTACATTTTCGAAAACCAGTGAGTTACTGTATTTTGTTAGAGTTACAGTGGGTATAATGGTCTGATTATTGTTCCCTCGTTTTCGTATTCCTTGCACCCGATAGACTGTGTAATATGATTCTAGTGTTGATGCATCACTTGGATTTATGGCAATATACATGCCATCTTTGTAAGGATAATGATCCATTCTAAATATACTCCTTTCTGTCCACCCACCCGTATAATAAGCTGTATACCACCAATATGGTTCTCCATTTAGCTCATCGATGATATAGGTATTCAGGGGCTCTTCAAAATGGTAGGACAGATCTATTTCTCCCAGGTCGTTGAGATGCACAAGGATGGCGAAGATTGAAAAGTGACCTGGTTGAAAAATATCCTCTCGTACTGGTTTAATCTCTGTTGCATTAAAGGTAAATACTCCGGCTCCTGAAATGGTAATAGAACCTATCTGTGTAGGTAAAGTATCTTCGGGTCCTTCTCTAGGTATCGTATTTCCTCTAGGCATGAATATGACCATTAAAACTCCTGCTAGTATTACGAATATCACAATGCCAATTAATACATTGATTATTCTCTGGTTCATGTCTAAACACTTATGGAGAACCCTTTTTTTCCTTCTCATTTGAAGTTCGCAGTTTTATTTCCAAAAACGGAGGGCATTCTGTATTTCTCTTTTCGAAGTTAGATTGATAGGTAGGATTATTTCCTAGCTTTGTGGTTCTCCTCTCTCCAATCGGGATGGAGATTACTAAGTGATTCAGTATTTAGATTCTCAATTTTTTATGGGAATGGGCAGTGTTACATTAGATTTGTCTTCAAGCAAATCACTACAGGAAATATTCAGAGAAGTTATGAATAAACACGCACAGATAATCTTTGGATGGAGGTTCGGGCTAATTATTCATATTCATTAACAATAGGAGAAATTAAGAATGAAATATATAGTGTATTGGGAATTTGAATCTAAAGATTTTGAAACTTGCGCAAAAAAGTATGCTGACCTCCCCAAGGAACTGGAAGGTACTTCAATTAGTGAGAACTTTGCTTTTCTTGGAGAGACGCGGGGATTTCAATTACTTGAGGTTGATGATCCGGCTGTTATCTCCAAGCTATCCTTCTATTACGCCCCAGAGACGGATTTTACTATTCTTCCCATTGTAGAAGTTAGCCAAGTCATGGATGCATATAAACAATTGAAATCATAATTAGAACAAAGAAGATTCAAACTGATCTTGATATAGAGTTTAAAGGGGGATACAGGTTTATTCTGGGATAAGTGAATTCTCTATTTTAACTGCTACAATGTAAGAAAGAAGTTCATTTCAGTTACTTGTCTTTAATCACAATAGTTCCAGCTACATAATCGCCGAATCTACGCTTACTTTTGGTTTTCAAGACTAAACAGGGACAACAGAAACAGCAGTTTCTAAGACAGGAGTCTGAGAGAGTAATTGGTTTTCGGTCTGAGAAGTTGACTACTCGCAGGCCGAGAAGTCTTTTTCCGAAACTTTGTCCATGTCTTAAGTTATCCTTCCAGAAAAAGTAACAAGGTAGGAAATTAAAACATCCATCAATGCAGAATGCCACACTGCGTGTTAGACACGGGGCAGGATTTTCGTCCAACTCTTCATGACGTCTCAGTTTACTTCATCTCTTTGATGCTGGGGATTGACTTTTTCCGTTCTTTCAAATTTTTTTGGGATCGTCAAATTCAACCGAATCCCAATAATCTTGATATTTCTGATAGGTATTAACAATGTTTTGTGTATTCGATTTTCCGAATCTGTCAGCCTTTTTACGTGTTTTCCTTTGATCTTTCTGCATATTTTTTCCTATGGTAGAATATATAAAGCATACAATTGTCTAGTATGATTCTATTCTGTGGTGTGATTATGAAGCAACCTTCAAGATTTAATTTCTGCTTATGTTTCATTCTCTTATTGTTTGCTCATTCCTTCCTCTTATCAATGACTACTCTAGAAAGGAATCTCCCAATTCTTCCTAGTAAAATACCTAAACGAGAATCCTCTTCGCTATATCCCATTAGTGAGGGAACAAAGCAAAATTTTTCCCTTATGAAGGTAACTAATGATATTCTGACTCTCCAAACAGAGAGTACTATGTTAAAATTTGATCTGACGACCTACGGATCATTAACCTTTATGAAAAATCTCCTTACGAATCAACAAGTATCATTTCATACATTGGATCATCCTTTCTGGCGTATCGAGTTATTGGAATATTCTTCGATTGAACCATCTCAGACTGATTATTTTGATTACATGTCCACCTCTACAAAGACAGTCATGCACTATCAATTTACTATCGAGGGGGAGTTATTTGAGGTCTTTCTCACCATTCAGCTTGATTCCCCTCATCCTGGAGTTAACTTTCACCTTGAAACAGTTGGATCTTCCACTCTTCCTGGTATCCATCAAGTATATTTCCCTATGATTGGGGATATCTCAAGCTGGGCATTAATCCCTGGTGCAGAGCAGGTTGCTGTCCCCGAACGGGAAGGATGGCTTATTACTGATGCTATAGACACCTTGAATAACAATTGGTTTGCTAGAGATTACCCCAGAACTTTATCTATGCAATTTTTAATACTCGAAGAACCTGAGGTGGGAGGATTTGTCCTCTCTGCGCGTGATAGTACTAGTCGACACAAGGGTATCTCTCTCACCCCTGGTGTTCAGATCGATTTCTTCCATTATTCCGATAATATGGTCTTCGATCAGGGCAATAACTTCACTATGAATTATTGGGTTGTACTTAATGCCTATCAAGGTATTAATTGGGCTGTGGGTGCTTCTCAATATAAAGATTGGGCACGTGATCAATGGTATGTCGACAAAGGCCCGATTAATGCGCGTGTTGATGTTCCTTCATGGTTAAAAACCATTGATTACGTCTGGAAAGGATCATCGTATGTCACTGACCATGATACGGGAAATATTGTCCTCGAAGGGGAAACCGTTGATAATATGGGAATGTTTCCAACCCATCTCACTCAGAAAGGATTATCTTCCGA
>JAEOTC010000109.1 GCA_016840035.1 Candidatus Hodarchaeota archaeon
CAGCTTTCTGTAAAAGTTTAGCCTCTAATTCTTGCTTATCAGAAGTATCCGATCCCATTGCAGTAATGTGGGTTCCTTTAGAAACCTGATCAGCTTTAATTAATGGTGTTTTTGAGGGTGTACAGGTCACAATTAAGTTACAGGAGCTGGTTATATCTTCAGGGTTTTGGGTGGTCTCGATTTCAAATCCAAAAGCACTCATATGATCTGCATAGCTCTTCAAGTTTTGTTTAC
The DNA here is from genome assembly GCA_016840035.1 of Candidatus Hodarchaeota archaeon. Taxonomy (GTDB): domain Archaea; phylum Asgardarchaeota; class Heimdallarchaeia; order Hodarchaeales; family Hodarchaeaceae; genus Hodarchaeum. The sequence continues at coordinate 235 of JAEOTC010000109.1, forward strand.
TTCTTCCCCAGACGCTCACTTTCCTACAATTGATCATCTGTTTCAAATATTCTAGCTGCATTTTTCCCTGCATTCCCGTGCCGAAAATTCCAATACGTTCCACATTTTTTGGAGCCATATATTTTGCGGCAATCGCTCCTGCACTTGCAGTTCTAACTTCAGTTAATAATCCTTCATCCAGTAAAATACATTCAATAGCACCATTAGTTTGATTGAAAATGATATTGAGGCCATTGGTGGATGGAAGTCCCATCTTTGGGTTGTTATAAAATCCTTCGGCTATTTTGACCACAAAATATTGATCATTTTTTATGAACCCGTATTTTATATGACATTCTCCTGGATTTTCGGGATTATCAAAGATCATTTCTCCTACTGGAGGCACTACTACGTTTCCTTGCGAATAAGCTACAAATCCTTCTTCAATGATTTGAATTGGATCAATATCCGTCAGTATTTTCTTAATAATCTCCAATTGAAGTATCTCTGTCATGAGGATTTCACCTTAAGTTTATTCATTAAATCTCAGCTACTTGTTATAAATTTATTAACAATTGAATAGAGATGAGTGGGATTCTGTCTAGCCATTGTGTGATCACTATCTCTCACATAATAAACAGAAATCTTATTGTCTAGGAGTGTTTTTTCAGCAGGATAAGTTCCCTTATTTTTTTCACCGTAGATATAACATTTCTTCAAAGGTAAATGAATAAATTCTTCTATCAGTTGTGGATTACTTGATAACCGAACAGTATCATCAGCACTTTTGTAAAGAGCAAGTGAAGACGCTTTCTGAAAATTTTTGAGATAAGCAGGATATTCTCGTAAACCTTTCTCAAATTTACTTCTTCCTGAATCAAGAAAGTCGTCGAGTGGGACTTTCAATATTCCTCCAGTTACAAAACAGTCATCAAGAGTAAGGTTACCCTCCAAATTAATGAATGAGAGAGCTTGAGGTGGAGATTGGCTAATCATTTCCATTGCTACAAGGCCACCCATCGAGTGGGCACAAATATGAAATCTACTCATTCCCAATTCATTTAAGGCTTGAATCGTAAAGGCCGCTTGGTTCGACATCTCATAGCTGAACTTATCAGGTTTAGAACTATCACCAAAACCTATTAAATCTAGTGAAATTAGGTTATAGCCAATTAATGAGTTATTTTCAAATGCAAATCTGAAATGTTCTCGTGAGGAGCCGAATCCGTGAATGAAAACTAAATTGGGAGCATCTTCTGAGGAGCTCTCTCGTCTTGTAAAAGCTAATTGGATATCTTTTCCAATCGTTATTTCCTCGTTTAGAATCTTAGACATTAGTTGTCAACCCAGATAGTTCAGAATGGTTTTACTCCCGAGATTAAAGATACTTGAAATTTTCCTTTGTTCTCCAATTTTGTATAACCCTAAGTGGTTACTTCCTTGAAATTAGCTTTTTGAAAATCCACCATGATGAAATTCGATTTTATATGGTAATTTCTTTTTTTCACAATAACTTCTAATTTCTGTCTCGATTGAGTCCCAGTAGCTTTGATCTCGACGGAGTTCTTCATAGATTGGTAAATATTGGGGAAAATATTCTTGTACTATCTTCAAAATTCGTGGAATATTATGAGGCCGAAAATTCAAATTTTCAAACATATATTGATCTGTAAACGATTCTGTTTCCTCTAAAATATTTTTAAAGTCTGTTATCTCTGGAAAATAGGGTGAAATAAACGTATATGTTTTGATTCCCGCGTCTGCAACCTGCTTTAAAGCATTGATTCGATCTATTGGTTTGGAAGCTCCTCGTTCAATTACTTTAGCAAAAGTTGTATCTAAGGTACTGATTGATATACCCACTTCAATATTTTTAAACTGTTTAAAGAGATCAATGTCTCTCGTCACTAATTTTGATTTTGTAAGAATAGAGATGTCCGCTTCAGTGTCAACAAGTTTCTCCAGAATTCTACGAGTATTCTGATATTTTTTCTCAAGTGGTAAGTAAGGATCAGTTACAGAACTCAATAAAAGACTTTTTCCATTATATCGTTGGGATTTAATCTTCCCAAAATCATAAGTCTTGATATCAAGGAATTCACCCCATTTTTCCCCTTTATGACCAGTGAATCGAATCATGAATTCAGCATAGCAGTAAATACAACCATGCTGACATCCAGTGTATGGATTTATCACATAATCAATAGATGGTATGTTACTTTTGGTTATTATGCTTTTAGCTTCACGAAAATTAACTTTCATCCTAATAAGACCTGCTATTGTTTATGTTTCATTAATAACTTGTTTTAGTAATTTATTGTCAATATTGCCTCCACTAAGGACACAGACTACATTTAGATTATCTGAAATTGAAATTTTATTGGCCATTAATGCTGCAATACCCGCTGCACCTGCAGGTTCACACACTAACTTACCTTTCAGCAGAAGTAGACGCAAAGCGTCAATAATTTCTTCATCAGAAACTAGGACAATCTTATCAACAAATTTTTGAGCGTGAGCTAACGTATATTGTCCTGCAAATGGTGCTGCTAATCCATCAGCAATAGTATTAATTTTTTCTAAGGATATGACCTCGTTCTTTTTCAGACTTTCATACATAGCGGCTGCACCTAATGGTTCGACCCCTATTACTTTCACCTCAGGGTGTTTCAATTTTATTGCAGCAGCAATTCCCGAGATAAGTCCACCTCCCCCAACAGGAACAATCACCACGTCGGGAATTGATTTAAGATCATTAAATATCTCTAAACCAATAGTACCCTGTCCTGCAATTATTGATAAATCATCAAATGGGTGAACAAGTGTCAAGTTCTCTCTAGTTTGGGTGGTATTTAGTCTTTCAAGTAGAGTCCTACTATCTTCATGAACAATCACTTCGGCACCAAGACTTCTTGTAGTTTCAATTTTGTTTTTTGCCGAATAAGAAGGCATAACAATAACCGCACGAATCCCTTCATTCTTGCATGCATAAGCAAGACTCTGAGCATGATTTCCTGCTGAAATAGTAACGACACCATTACTTTTTTCTTGATTGGATAAGGATTGGAGTTTATTCAAAACACCTCGTAATTTAAAAGACCCCATTTTCTGAAAAAGTTCCGCTTTGAGGTATAATTGTGTACCTAAAGTTTCATCTAACTTCATACTTGAGATCAAAGGAGTTTTATGAATGGAATTCTGAATTACGTGTTTGGCATTAAGAATATCTTGAAAACTAACTAATTGAATCTTTGTGTTCACAGTAAACCCTTTCTTTAATACTTAACCAAGAAAAAATAGTTAGTGTAGTAAGAACAACTTCTTGTATTTAATTAATATAATGGTAGTTATCCAGGAATTGTAGATTAAACTAACAATAAAGGGATGATTTCAAATAAAATCGTGAAAAATTTGAAAATTATCTTCAGAAAACAAAAAAAAAGAATGAAGAGAGTAAAAATTACTCCACTTCGAAGAATTTGTCGTGAACAGCCCCACAGATAGGACATACTTCAGGAGCTTCACCTTCAACAGTATAGCCACAGACTTCGCAGACAAACATTTTGACTACATCCAAATCCTTCCCTGCTTCAGCAGCAACTAAAGCTTTGGAATATAGCTCATGATGAATTACTTCTACTTGATTAGCTAAATCAAAACTACGTTCAGCACGTTTATTTCCCTCTTTCTTAGCTTCTTCCAAAAATTCAGGATACATAGTCGTGAATTCATAATGTTCGCCAGCAATGGCATCTTTAACATTTTCAACGGTTGATTTTACTCCACCTACAGTCCGAAAATGAGCATGTGCATGCACTGTTTCAGCTGCTGCAGCGGCACGAAATACTCGTGCAATTTGAGGATATCCATCTTTATCTGCTTTTACAGCATATGCTAAGTACTTGCGGTTCGCTTGTGATTCCCCAGCAAACGCTGCCATAAGATTTTTCTCACTATTACCCATTACAGTCAACTCCTTTGAGTTAGTGAGTAGGGCATAAAGGTTATATATTTACCTTATGGTTCGTCTGCCAATCTAGACCTAATTATTGTGAATTCTGAGTCAGGAGACCCTTTAAAAATAGCAATCGACGATTTTCGTAAATGTTTTTAAGCTCTTAAATCCTAGTGTAATTCTTCTCACTTTAAAAGGAAAAAATCTCTTATAGTTGATTACAATAGAAGAATCTATTAAGAATTTGTTGAATTTGGAAGGATATTCTTTGAGTGTAAAGGAATTTGATGCATTAATTGTCGGGGGAGGACTAAGTGGGTTACGAGCGGGGTTAGAATTATCAAAAAAGTGGAAAGTTGCCCTAGTAAGTAAAGTAGTACCCGTAAGAAGCCATTCAGGAGCAGCACAAGGTGGGATAAACGCAGCGTTGGGAAACCATCCAGAGAGTAAAGATGACACACCAGAAAAGCACGCATTTGATACTGTGAAAGGGAGTGATTATCTTGCTGATCAAGATGTAGTTATGTTTATGACAAAAGAGGCACCAAAAATAGTGGTAGAATTTGAAAGTATGGGTGCACCATTCTCACGGTTAGATGATGGGAAGATTGCACAACGTCCATTTGGAGGTGCAGGATCACCAAGGACTTGTTATGCTGCAGATCGGACGGGACATGCACTACTGCATACTCTCTATGAGCAATGTGTTAGACAGGGTGTCAAGTTTTATGATGAATTCTTTTTGATAGATTTGGTTACCGTGGATGGACAAGTAACTGGAGGGTTGACTCTTGATTTATCTACAGGAGAATTAGTGACTTTTCGAGCCCCTTACGTTATCCTAGCTACTGGAGGGTTTGGACGAATTTTTGAAGCAAGTACAAATGCTGTAATCTGTACTGGTGATGGGGTTGGTGCTGCCTTTCGTGCAGGTGTACCGATGCAAGATTGTGAGTTTGTCCAATTTCATCCTACTTGCCTTTATGGATCAGATATTCTGATGAGTGAGGGTGCACGTGGAGAAGGAGGTTTACTTTATAACAACAAAAAAGAGCGATTTATGCTAGAAATTGCTCCTGAGGCAAAAGAGCTTGCTCCTCGAGATATTGTCGCACGCGCAATTACAACTGAAATCAATGAAGGACGGGGATATGAAGATGCTTATGTACACTTGGATCTAACTCACCTTGGTGCCGAACGTATCAAAGAACGATTACCTGGAATACGTGATATTGCTATTGATTTTGCAGGAGTTGATTCAATCGAAAAACCCATCCCAGTACATGCAGGCCATCATTACAGTATGGGTGGAATAGGAACCAAGTATGATGGAGACTTCTGCGAAACTTCAGTCAATGGTCTATGGGCTGTTGGAGAAAATGCTGCTGTATCTGTTCATGGTGCAAATCGACTGGGAGGAAATAGTTTACTTGAAACTGCGGTTTTTGGAAGATTTATTGGTAGGAAAATGCTAGAAAGGGGATTACCTTCTTTACCTCCAGCAGATGAACTCAAAAAGGCAGAGAAGAAACTTCTTCTAGAAATTGAACAATTATTTAAGAATTGGGAGGTTAATTCTGGTAAAAAACCAGTCGAGATACGCGAGGCGATGGGTAATACTCTAAGTCGGAATGTGTTTGTCTTTAGAAAAGAATCTGAACTTCAACAAGCTGTTAATGATCTAAGTGCACTTCAAAAGGATTTCAACAATGTTAGTCTGAAGAACATCAGCTCCCCTGAAAATAGAAAATTCAATTTTGGATTGATTCGCACTTTAGAGCTCCGGAATATGATTGATATTGCAGAAGTTACCGCTTATGCGTCTTTGTGGAGAAAAGAAAGTCGTGGGGCGCATTATCGAACAGATTATCCTACTCGGAATGATGAAGAATATCTCGTCCATTCAATGGTGATTCGGAATGAACAAGGAGAGCTTGAGATGCGTACAAAACCAGTGAAATTGGGAATATTTGAACCAAAACCGAGGGAATATTAAAGGTGAAGAAAATGGTAATTAAGCAGAAATTTTTAGTGTTTAGAAAAAATCCAAACGAATCTCCCCGTTATGAACGATATGAAGTCCCACTTAAACCAGGGATGAGTATTCTTGAAGCATTATTCTACATTCAGGACCATTATGATTCCAACTTTGCATTTCGATATGCCTGCCGTGGGGCGATTTGTGGATCATGTGGAATGACTATTGACAAATTCCCCCAATTAGCGTGTCGAACACAAGTAGCTGCAGTTAAATCAGCAAAAAAGCCTCCTAAACTTCCTGAACTTACCTTTGGAGATGTACCTACTGATTGGAATGAAGAAACCGAAATCCTCATTGAACCTCTCCCTAATATGGATCCTGTGAAGGATCTTGTTGTAGAAATGGAACCTTTCTGGAAATTTTATGAGGAAGTACAACCGTACTTTAAACGAGAATATAATGATGTCCAACCAGAATCCTTACAATCCTATGAAGATGCCCGATCGATCGAACATCTGGTTTACTGTATCTTATGTGGGATTTGCTGGACATGTCCCGTGAATGCGACTAATATAAACTATTTAGGTCCGACAGCGTTAGCAAAGGCACATCGATTCATTGCAGATACACGTGTGGATGATGAACATCGTGGAAATATTGTAAAACGCGTTTCCAACGATGATGGTGTCCCTGCGTGTGAAAAACACTTTATTTGCAATAGGGTTTGTCCCAAAGGAGTCAAACCAGGAACAGCTATTCAGAATATCCGTAAAGAATACCTTACTCCATAAAAATGACATAAGGGGCAATTGAGAGGACAAAAAATGACTGAATATCGAAAAGAAAAAGATAGTCTAGGGGAAGTGAAAGTTCCTAAAGATCGTTATTATGGAGCTCAAACCCAACGCTCAATTGAAAACTTTCCATTTGAGTCTTCAGCCCATGTTTCTTTCCCTTTAGAATTCATCAAAGCCTTAGGAATTGTTAAACAAACATGTGCTCATGTAAATAGGGATCTTGGACTTATTCCTTCAGATATTGCTAATGCAATAATTACCGCGGCACAAGAGGTGATTGATGGAAAATTTAACGATCAATTTCCCCTAATAATATGGCAAACGGGTTCTGGTACACAAACGAATATGAATGTTAATGAAGTCATCGCTAATCGGGCCAATGAACTACTGGGGGCAGAAATTGGATCATATAAACCAGTTCACCCGAATGATCATGTGAATAGATCTCAATCCTCAAATGACGTGATTCCAACAGCTATGCATATTTCTGCCGCTGTTTTAATAGAGAATTCTTTGATTCCGTCGTTAAAATTACTAAGAGAGAAGCTACAAGAAAAACAGGAGATATATAGTAGTGTAATAAAGACAGGACGGACACATCTACAAGATGCAACACCAGTTTCATTTGGACAGGTATTTTCTAGCTACGTAACTCAAATTGAGAAAGGTTTGAAGCGGATCGAGAGTTCATTAGTAAATATGTATGAATTAGCTCTCGGAGGGTCTGCTGTTGGAACTGGGTTAAACACACACCCAGAGTTTGCAAAACGAACAGCCAGTCTGATAGCAAAAGAAACAAGAATCCCTTTCATTACAGGTTTAAACAAATTCGAGGGTTTGGCCGCGCATGATGCTATTGTTGAAATGAGTGGTGCATTACGCGTGGTCGCGGTTAGCTTGATGAAAATCGCAAACGATATTCGTTGGATGGGTTCTGGGCCAAGAGCTGGATTGGGTGAATTGATATTACCAATGAATGAACCTGGATCATCAATTATGCCTGGAAAAGTCAATCCCACTCAAGCTGAATCAGTCATTCAAGTAGTTGCTCAGGTAATTGGTAATGATAGCACGATTGGATTTGCTGGATCTCAAGGGAATATGGAATTAAATGTGCTTAAACCTGTAATAATCTATAATTTACTCCAATCGATTCAATTGTTGTCAAACGTCTCAAGAAACTTTGCCCAAAACTGTATTTCGGGAATAACTGTAAATGAGGAAAAGGTTAAACGTGATTTGGAACAGAACCTTATGCTGATCACTAATTTAACTCCAATTCTAGGGTATGAAAAAGCAGCTGCCGTCGCCCATGAAGCTTTTATCTCAAATAAATCTCTGAAAGAAGTGCTTTTGGCTAAGAATTTACTATCTGAAGAGGAAATTGATAAAGCTCTCGATCCTTCAAAGATGATCACCCCTCAAAAATGAGTCTTTTCTAAAGTCAAACCTTGATAGTAATTGTAAACCTTTTTTTGTTAGGAATTCTCGATCATCTATAGAGAAGATGATTATCTGTGAGGACGGACTTACTCCAACCCTTGTATTCTAGTAAAAAGCGGATTATGATTACTTTAGCATCACTCTTTTTAATAGGAATCTTCTTTAGTATGGTAATAATCCAGGTTTGGTTTGATCACGAAGTAAAAAAGCAACTTAATGCTACAGAAACAACAATCAATTCAATAGAGGTTTTAGATATCAGTTGGTCAACAAGAAGCGCAAATTTAACCGTAAATACTTCAGTTTCAAATCCTCACGATATTTCCATTACCATTGCGGAGTCAAACTTTTCCATTGAGTATCGTGGAACCAAAATGGGGTATCTCAGTATCCCCAAAATCATTCTTAAAACTGATTTAGACAATCTAGTGTTTAATACAACATTTATCCTTGGAGGAATTGTATTTTTAACTTATTTCTTTTTCGCTGAAGATCTTACTGATGGAGAAGTGGCCGTGAATCTTACCGGAAAGCTAAGATTGAGTGCTCCGGCATTATTTTTTACTGTGTATTCATCAACAGCTATCAATACAGAGATATTACTAACCACTGATCTTTTCGCATAAAAAGAAGTTTATTAGTTTCCAAAAACTCCTTTACTCAGGTACTTCTGTCCTGAATCAGGAAAAACAGTCACTATTGTACCTTTTGCATCTTTTTCCTTCTCCAACCAAGTAAGAATACCATGTAATACTGCCCCTGAGCTCGGGCCAACAAGTAAAGACGATTCTGAGGCAAGCCTACGAGCCATGTTGTTTGCACTTTTTTCTGAAACCTGAAAAATATCATCTAATTCATCACGACGTAGAATGCTTGGAACTTCCTTGACTACATTTGTATTTTTCAAACCTGGAATAACATCATGAAGTGTTGGTTCTACTCCAAATACCTTTAGATTTGGATTTTGCTCCTTGAGAAATCTACTAACTCCAATAATTGTCCCTCCAGTACCGAGTCCTGCAAACAGATAATCAACATTACCATGTGATTGAGCCCAGATTTCAGGTCCTGTTGTACAGTAATGAGTCTTCCAATTAGTATCGTTATTAAACTGATCGAGCATTACATACTCCTCAGGAAACTTTTGTGCCATTTGTCTAGCTTTTTGAATTGCTCCATCCATTCCTTCTTCTCCAGGTGTGGTTATAATTCGAGCACGGTAGGAACGTAAAATATCCAGTCTCTCATTACTCATAGAATCAGGAATAACTAAAGTAATATCAATTCCAAGAAGTCTGCCAACCCAAGCTAACCCAATTCCAGTATTACCTGATGTTGGTTCAATAACGCACCTTCCATTTAATTTCCCTGAAGATTGAATTTCTTCCAGCATATAGAGAGCGATACGATCTTTTACTGATCCACCAAAATTAAACATTTCAAGCTTTGCAAAGACTCTTATATCAGGAAACTTAGTTAATTCTGGCAGATTAACCAGTTCTATAAGTGGAGTGTTTCCTACGTAATGAAAAGCGGGGGGATGTTTATGTTTCTCTGGAGTGTAGTGTGGAGGAGAATAACTCTCAACAAAAATAGTCACCATTCACCATTTATACCTCATTCCACTCATTCTATCTAAACTTCTTTAAATACTTGATTCGGAATCCGTAAAAATCGAAAGTTGAAATTACAATGTAGTTATCAGAAAGATCTACTCATAGCAAATGTATGCAAATTCTGGCATATACTTTGACATTCATACTAAAGCTTTAATACAGTTAATATAATCTCAATTGAACAACAATTTTTGTTAGGATGTGCTCAGGATTTCAGAGGTAACAAACGATTCAAGTGAAGTAGATATTAAACAGAGACGGTTAAAATTACGAATTTTGGGTTTTGGATTACTCCTCATTTTTATTTCATTGCTAATTTCACAATTTTTCGTTCAGTTACGTTATCCCCCTGAGTTGAAACTGCCCATAGAATTACAACCAGACTGGACCAGCGATGAAAATCGTATTAAAACGATGCAATTTGTTGGAGATGTCGGGATAATTTTTGGCTGGATTATTTTTATAATTGGTGCATTATTAGTTATATATGGATTCATCAATACCCTTTTAGATCCACATTTGCGTGTACCTCGAAGATTTGAGCAAAATTTAGTTGAAGCGATCAAATCGAATCTTTCTACTGATCGGAACTTCGTTATTTTATTCGTAGGGTCAGTTATTTTTGGAATAATCTGGATATTTAACCTTCTTACTATTCCTGACAGTGGCCCACTCTATTTTCTACGGGAACCGAATTTGCAGGCATATTATCCCACAGTACCTGCTGAGGATCTACCTGCTCTCTCAACCTACGGGGGGTTCGCTGTGATTCAAGATACAGCTATTCTAATGCTTTTCCTGTATGTAATTTATGTTCGTTTACGACCAGGAAAACAGTTTGCAGAAGATTTCGTCTCATTTGCTTTGGATCGAACAGCTTTTCTCATACTTTTAATTGGTGTGAGTATTTTCCATTCTATAGGTCATCTACCCTACGAACTCTACGGGAAAGGCCAATGGGGCACTGGATTCACCGATATTAATTCTTGGATTGCCTTTGATAAGATTGCTCATGGTCTCACGAGTGCTGCAATTACAATGTTGATTGTATATATCTTAACAGATCAGTTTGCTGAATATGGAGCAGAAAGTACTTCAGCAAAATTATTTGGAATTGTAGTAGCAATTGCTTTCATGATTAGCTTAGGATTAGCATGGGAGATATTTGAGTGGATAACAAACGCTCTTCTCGATTTAGGCCACTTTGTCGATGAGATTTTGGATGCTCCTAAAGATTTGGTTTGGGATGCTATCGGAGCTATCTTTGGTGCATGTTTAGCGATTATAGATATGTATCTCGAGAGATCTAGAACCAGTACTGCCTCTTAGCTAGTTTAGATTATTTTTCTTAGATTAATTTCTAAGTGACTCTTCACCACAATCTACATATTGAAAAGGCGCTGATCAACACAGACGCTTGACATTTATTTTCTAATAGATGAAGTAATGCTCCTTTAAACAGCTTATTGAACCTATATGTTGATCCAAGATGAAATCGGTAAAACGTCCAACCCTAAATATTGTAACTTTAGTTTTTACCTATTTTCTTTGGGGATTTGCCAACTACATTTTCACAATCCAGATTCAACCTTTCATTATAGACCTCTATGGTGAAAATGAACTAATTGCACAACTTTTGGGAACAATTCTAACAATAGGTTCTTTTTTTGCCGTAATTCCACTCTTATTTAGCTTCTATTCTGACATTCATGGAAGGAAAAAATTCATACTCCTAGGGGAAGTTTTTAGTTTTATAGGATTACTCGGATTATCTTTGGAAAATCCACATATAGTGATTCTAATACTTTGTATTGTCCTGTTCAACATAGGCCTTGGGATTCAAGATCCCCCATTAAACGGATTAATATATGAATCCACTACAGAAAAACACCGTGGATTTGTGTTTGCTTTAATTTATAATTCTGGTTCCATTGCAGGAATACTCGCATCAATTTTACTTGAGAAAAACACCACAAATGATGGGTATCTTATGTTTTTCAGGATTGGGGCAATTTCTTTGGCAGTTATTCTTGTTTGCAACCTGTTTTTTTTATCTGATATTAGAAAGAACGTCAATAAAGTTGAATTTTCAATGCGTAAAGTGTTTTCTACCCCAATTTCCCGTCTCACGATAATAGCTTTCGTTGTTGATTCTTTTGCATGGGGTCTTCCACTTTCGATTGCGTACGGGATATTTATTTTGCTTTTTGGGGTAGATGTGAGTTTTATTGCGACCTTAATTCTCTTTCAATCTATTTCTATAGTTGTTTTACAATATCCCGCAGGTTTTCTAGTCGATCGAATGGGAAAACTCTTTGGTCTGCTTGTTGGAGAAATCTGTGGGATCTTTTTTGTAATGAGTGTACAACTGGCAATAATGAATCCTATCAATGCTGAGTCTTTATTGTTATTAGGTGAGGTAATTATTGGTGTAAGTATAGCTTTTTGGAGACCGGCAACCACCATCAGTTTTATTGAAGTGGATCCTTCTACTCCCTCTACACACTTTGGAGTAATGTCATTCTTCTCAAGAATGGGCTGGGTTCCAACCGGAGTAATCGGAGGATTTCTGTTTTCTATTATCGGACTTACTCCCCTGCTTTTGGTAACTTTTGTAGGAACTTTAGTTGCGATGTTCCTATTCTATAAAATTAACAAACTCGAATCAGCAAATATTGCTGCAAGACCCTCAGTCTAAGGTCACTTATTCGGATACACAATGTTTAATTATTTCTGCTTTAAACACCACTCAGCATGGAAATTGATCAACCAAAGGTTATCACATTTGTTGTGGATATTTACCGTAGTCTAAGAAAGGATAAGATCCTCCTCTTTGCAGTAATAATTGTTAGTCTTCTCACAATTGGAAATTTCTTTAACAAGGAAATTCTAGATTTTGAACCTTTACAGTATTCTATCTTCTCATACGATAAAATATTACATCTGCTTTCCTCAATTATTCTTCTACGGATCGTATATTGGCTAACCATGCGTATGAATTTTTCTTATGCTCAAGACCATCCTTTACTATTTGCCTCGATTGTTACAATGGTACTGTATGGCTTTATTTGGGAACCATTCGAACTCCTGACATTTCTAATTCAAGAATCCAAATCAGAACAGTTCTGGGCTGAAGTTTTCGATGTTCCATTGGATTGGTTGTATGATTTAGGAGGAATCCTATTGAGTAATTTTCTAGGATATGATTAATCGAAATCCACTCAAGGAAGTATATTTTTTTGAAAAGAAATCAATTATTAGTAGGACTAAGTATTCTCTTAATCTTTATTGGGAATCAACCTTTCTTAGGTTCATCTGGATCTGGATTGATTGAGAATGGGGATCTCGAACCCATTAAAATTATGAATTATAACATTCAAGACAGTGGAGAAGATCCAGATTGGAAGGAAGTCGTAAGAGAAGAAAATCCTGATATTTTGGTTTTGGTGGAAACTGGAGATTGGGATGATCTTCCTAATGATGGTTTTACCACATCAGATTTTAATCAACTAGTCGCAGAACTGAATAGCTTTTTTCCCAGTGAAGATCCATACGTTGCTTATACAGACCAGAATATCCCTTATGAGAATAGTGGAGAAGCGATTTTTAGTCGTTTTCCTATCCTTGATTTCAATCAAATTAATACGGTTCAATTAGACGATGGCTCAGCTTTCATTCCAAGCCATGATTTTCTTCACGCGGAAATTGACCTTAATAAAACCATAATACATGTAATCGGTGTACATTTGAAATGTTGTGATGGGGCAACAAATGAGGAAAAAAGAGAAAAAGCCCAAGAAGGTATTAATAATTATATGGATGATTTAGGTGATGTTCCGATAATTTATACTGGCGACCTAAATACGTTTTCTCCAGAGGATACAGGTGATCTTGCCCCTAGTGGTAACCTTGGATATGATGTAATTCCGATGCTTATTGATCCTTTAGATCCAAATGCATGTACAGAGCACGAATTTTTTGACGTATTCCGGACATTGAATCCTTCCGATCCTGGATATTCCTATATCCACATAGATTCGAGAATCGATTATATTTTTGCTAATGAACATTTTACTGACCTATTTCTGAACTCAACAGTGGGTGATACACCATCTGCGACCATATCTTCCGATCATCGTTCTGTTGATGCTTTTTTCCTGTTAGAACCAGAAATTACTACAACTACAACAACATCAATTACTTCAGATGTAGAGACTACCACTACAACACTTGAAACCACACAGCAAGAAAGTACCTCCGAGCCTCGATCATCCTCCATCTTTTCCCTTAGTATACTTATCGGATTAGGAGCAATCTTTCTGGTTAGAAAGAGAGGAAGAGGATAAAATCTCTGTAGTGTATACATAGATTGCGGATTTCTGAATGAAGTAATTATGAGTCCTTTGAGGAATACTCACCAATAGAGTAAAAAATATCTGGAAATGACTTTTAATGGCTGAAATCCGTGAAGCACTACATATTGCCCCAATTATGCGTTTTGTGTTAGAATTAACAACCTGGGTTTGGTCATTACTTCTTGGTTTACCAACTTTTGGAGTAGGTATAATCGATTCACAAGTACAAATGGACTTCGAGCCTTGGATATATTTAGGGTTATTAATTATCAGTATTTTTCTATTAAGCCAATTTAATTTTCCTGGTGATAAAAAACCTCATGGAAAAATGGTTACTGGATGGCAACGAATACTCGTAGAAATATTTTCAGCTGGACTTGGTATTTTTGCCGCATGGATTCTTTTTGGAATTTTAGGATTATTGTTTCAACTGGCACTAACAATTTTTGCATTTATTTTAGACAGAGAAAGATGGAAATGGTTTTTGGGCTTCCGTAAAGAGCCACCGTCATTTGTTCTTGCGTTGGGTCATTATCAACTGAAATAAAACATTCAAAATTTGTTTGCTGATGTGAACATTTTTATAAGAGGGTATGTATAAAGCATTCGTTGGCAGAATTTAGACCTAGTAAGGTTTATCGGCCCAAATATTCTCTAAAGACGACATCCCATCTTTATGAGTTGGTTTATATGGCAAACGATACTGAATTTATAATAGAGCTCAAAAAATTGACTAAGTATTACGGTCGACATCGTGGAATTGAAAATTTAGATCTTCAAATCCGAAAAGGTGTTATTTTCGGTTTTCTTGGTCCTAACGGTGCAGGAAAAACCACAACTATTCGTTGCCTCTTAGGGATTCTAAATCCTACAGATGGGGAGATACGAGTATTTGATAAAAAAATAGATCAATGGGCAGCTAACATCTCTTTAAAGGAAAATATTGGGTATTTACCTGGTGAATTTAATTTATATCGTCATTTTAGTGTAAAACAAATTCTTGATTATTTTGAATCCTTACGAAGTCAGCCTGCAATATATAGGAGTAAACTTGTCAGGGAATTGGAATTGGACGAGTCTAGATCAGTATCTCAGTTAAGTAAAGGAAATAAACAGAAGGTTGGACTAGTTCAGGCCTTAATGCACGACCCTGATTTAGTAATTCTTGATGAACCGACTTCAGGACTTGATCCGCTTATTCAACAACGAGTTTATTCAATATTGAAGGAGTTTAGAAAAAGAGGAAAATCCATTTTTTTCAGTAGTCATAATCTAGCAGAAGTTCAGAAGATTGCCGATGAAGTAGCTATTATTAAAGAAGGTTTATTGATCAGTCATGATCGAATCATTGATCTGAGTTCCAGAGTCAAACAAAAAATACTTGTATCAACTCAAAGGCCTCTATCTTCCACCATACTTTCATCAGATTTTATCACCCATTATGTTGAGATTTATAGTGCAAATGGAGATCATCGTTATCAAATTTGGTTACACCAACCGAATCAACATCTGAGCAAAGTTTTTGCATTATTAGAGGAGTATGGTATTCTTGATGTCGCTCTTCCAGAATCTAGTTTGGAGGAATACTTCATTCATTATTATTCAGATGAGGAGGACATGCTGAATGTGGTTGAATAGCTTCAAGTTAATATTCCGACAAACAAAATATGTCTATCTACTTCTCTTATCTATTGGTATTGCGGGGTCGTGGTTATGTTTTTTTACGTATCCCGGTGAAGAAGGACTACGTGGTTTTTTAGGGATGGAAGATACCCCTTTTATGGATATATTCTTTAAAGGTATCCTTGATAGTCTAAATTCAGGGGATTCAGGCTTATATCTTTATTTTGTATTATTATATTTCATGGCATATGCTGCCTTACTCTTTCCATTTGTAGGTTTATGGTTAGGAGGAGCAGGAGTGAGTGAAGAGATTCAATCATCAATGGCTGACGTTTTTTTTGCAAGCCCTCAGAAAAAACAGAATCTCCTTTACCGTCATTTAATAATTCATGGAATTCTCTTCACATTAACGGTTATTGTTCTATTTTTACAGATTTTCTTCTTTTTTGAACTAATGGGTAGTGAATTTGACTATCCTAGGATTGTAAGTGCGTTTTTTCTCCTATGGGTATCATCATTATTGTTTTTTTCCATTTCTTTTTCAGTAAGCTCTCTAACAGTCCGTAGTGACATTGGAAGAGGAGTAGCTGGACTTGTACTTTTAGGTGGATACTTAATTCAGATGTTAATGAGCTTTAATCCTGCACTTTCTGATCTAAAGTACCTTACACCGTTATATTATACAGATACGTCCGCAATATTATTACTAAATGAACCCTTAAGTATTGAGATTTTCGTACCTATAGTGATTAGTATCGGTTTAGTACTCCTAACTATTCTCTTCTTCAGAAAAAAAGATCCTATTTCATACGATTTTCAATTCAACTGGAAATTCTACAGTCGAAATCAATATAACGATCCAACTACATCAAGAAGTCAAGATGGTCCCATTTATACTTTTTTAAAACGAATTTCTCCCATTACTGCAGAACAGTGGGCTTCAGATAAATTGATATTTCTAATATTTTTTGGATTTAGTATATTTTCAGTTCTTTCGATAATAGGAGGTTTTCCAACCGGTGAAGAGGGCATGGATCAACTAGTCACATTGTATCAAAACAATCCAATAGCGAAATCCATCATGCGGGATCACAACGAGCTGATAACATCAGATCCATTAGGGGCAATTTACCCACAATTCTATGGATATTCGTGGATCTACTTCTTTTTTCTGGTAATAATTTCAGCTGGCCGAATTATTATGCGAGATTTGGATTCCAACACATTGGATTTAATAAAAGGAACTCCAGTCAATACTAATAAACGAATTTTTTACAGAATAGTGGCAGTTATCCTACAAATTTCCTTTATTGCGACTTTTATGATTCTTTTTCTAATAGGAGGAGAATATCTTTTAGGAATTCAATCCAAAATACTTGAACAATTATTTGCAATAATTATTATCGTATTTACATATCTTAGCTTGCTTACGTGTTTGATTGCAATAGGGATTGCCGTACCCATCCCTCGATTTCGAAAACCAATAATTTATGGATTTGCAGGGCTTACTATCGTCTTTTCTATGCTTCCATATTTCAGTGAACAATTAGAAGTCCTTCAATATTTTTCACTGTTATATTACTTAGATTTAACTGGTCTGGTTGCTTACAGTTATCAAATCGAATATATGAGTCTCTTATCTGTTCTACTAGGTGTTATGATTATCTCAGCACTATTTATCTGGAATAGAGGGAATAGAATGGTTAATACATAATGGTTACAGAAGTAACTTTGATAGGATCGACCGAGTACCGTATTACATTATAGGGATTTCTATGAAGAAGCATGTACGATTGTATAATCATCCTTCACAGTTTTTTAAGAAGAAGACTTACACATTTAGGACATTTATTACAGATATTCTCAAAGTAATAAGTCACCGTCAATATCTGCGTGATGCACATCGCTCAGGACGGATTTCAAGAAGATTTAGCGAGCATATCATGCTTGTAGTAACTGGTATCAATGAGTGCATTTATTGCGAATGGGGTCACACAAACTTTGCCATAAATGCGGGAAGCTCTATGCAAGAGATTGAGGCACTTTTATCTCAACAATTCGGTGATTTTCCTTCTGACGAACATGTGGCCCTAGTTTTTGCCCAACATTATGCAGAATCTACAGGTCATCCTTCTAAGGAAGCAATGACTCGGTTAGTAAAAGAATACGGGAAAGAAAAGGGACGAGATATTATTATATTTTGTGAGATGATTACAGTTGGAAACTTACTTGGAAATTCGATATCTGCATTTTTCAGTCGATTAAAAGGGATTCCTCCTGAAAATGGATCCATTCTCTTCGAGATGGCTGTTTTTGTGTTCGGAGGGTTTCTATTTGACCAATATATGAATCGAAATCGGTAGATTCTTTGGTGAAAAAAAAGAGGGAGAGAATTATTTTTCTCCTGAGCGTCCTTGTAGGAAATGATTAATGACTTCCATTGGTTCAATGACAATAAAGAAAACCAAAAAACCCAATAAACGGAACCAGAGATGTATTCCACCAAAGCCGTTATCAAAGAAGAAATCATTAAAGAAATCTAAATTAGCTAGATAACCAAGGGTAAATAGTAAAAAAGCAATACCAATAATTAGGTCGCTACGTTTCTTTTCAAATTGGAAATACTTGTAAAATACGAAAAAGGTAGTAACAAGTACTACTAATGCAATTATTAGGGGATCAATCAATTCTATTAGTGGTAAATTTCCAGCCATTCTTTCTAAACACCTCATTTAATTTCTAAAAGAGTCAGAAAATATTTCGTACTAATATGAATAAATAATTTATCCCTAGAGCATCCATAATTTCCACATTCGAAACGTATATATAACAAATTGGTAGCTGTATACCCAGAGTATGGGAACAACCATACTCAGAAGGAACGAAAACTGTGACTGAAAAACAACGAAGCATCCTTTCAAACGATGAAGAAGCCGTTTTTAAGGCGATGGATGCTGGTTTACATCCTAAGGAGATTGCGGGGAAATTATCCAAAGAAGATGGATATATTCGGAAAACACAGTCCAGAATTCGAAAAAAAATTGACAAAGAACTCAAAAAGGCTGCGAGCATGTTACGTCTACAGTTTACTGATGAGGATATTATGCGTGATCAAGGTATTCTCAAATGTTTTGATTGGGTGAATAATACCTATGTGTTTCTAGTGTTCACTCCTCATGAGGGGATTCTTGCATATTACACTCACGATTGTTCGAGTAATTGCGAAGATACTTGTAGA
>JAEOTC010000013.1 GCA_016840035.1 Candidatus Hodarchaeota archaeon
AAGAGGAAGTCAAACCTCAGCTTGAAAAACAACAATTAGTTTCAACTACTCCTCTAAAAAGTGTCTTCTATATCGGATCACTAGAAATGTTCGAATCCCAAGTCCCTAATTACCTGAAAAAGTGTGAAAAACAAATTTTAATCGAAGCTCCAATCTCTTTTATTCAAAAAATTCAAACTCCACTTGAAATCGCTGTCGAAAACATATTAAAACAAAAAAATCATGAAAACAAAGTATGTATCATTATTTCTGGCGAAGAGGAGAAAAATTTCCAGTATAAATTTTCTATAGATTCTAAATACATTGTTAATTCGAAAATACAACCTTATAGTATTAATATTGTGCTGGATAATGTTACTTTTGTGTTTAATATAACAACAGAATTTCTTGATGGTTCAAGTGGAATGGGAATGCTTATTCTTGATTCCAATATTGCCCATTCATATGCTCATCATCTTGAACATAAATTTCAAGGAATAAGTTATCAAGATAATTCTGATTTTGATCTGTCATCATTGCCACCAGATATGAAGAAAGATCCTTCCTTTATGACAGCTTTAGATATTCTGCTTAACAACCAAGGTTGGCAGATCAACTCTCATTTTATTGATCAAAAGGAGGGATATATCGAATTATTAGGGCCTAATATCAATGATTTTCACGCATTAAGACAAGCTGGTATATTGTACCATCCGTTGAGTGATATTCCTGTTGAGAAATTAAAACAAGGCATTTTTATTGGTTCAAAGAAAATTGTACAGCAAGAAGTATTGAAAGAAAGACCTTTAGGGTTGGATTTTCAGTTTCAAGAACAAGAGGAGATATTAGCAGGGTTCGAATGTATAACATTAACAACAATGACCAAACCTATTAAGAAAGATGAATCTAATACTCAAGAAGTTGATTCTATACCTTTTGATATAAAAACGGTTTCTAGATTTCAACATACTCCTGGGAAGATGGCTGTATTTAGCTATAATGACAGGGCTATTATCATGGTATTTGCTGTATTAGGGGAAAACTTCGGGAAGATAATAAATGCATTATCAAGTACAAAGGATTCAAGAGCATAAATTGGGGTTTTTACCGAAACGAATCTTGAAAGTCATCTTGAAAGCTATTCTAATAGTTATTACAGTAATCCAGCTCAAGAAATCTTGCATTGGAAAGCTAATCTAAAGCTAGCTCTGACAATTATCACAAAGATTTGACGAAAGCCAGCTTTTAATATACAAACCAACATTTTACGAAATTTTTTCTATTAAATTACCTTTAGTGAATTCATCAGCTCAAATTTTCGTAATTTCTTTTATAATTGCAGATTCATCATTTCGTTCTAGATAATTCAGTAAATTAATGACTGAATTAACCATCCAATTTGTTAGAAACCTGTGTTTAGGGTCATTTTCAACTAAATCAGTAAAATAATCAACAGGTTGGGTAATTTTAATCCCTCGAACATTGTCGACAAGTAAATAATCATTTTCAAAAACAACTGCAGCACCCGTATGAGTAAAAAAGACATTTTTTCGATTAGGATGCGGGTATAAATTTCCATTTACGAATCCTTTTACCTGTAGTGTATTGTTGACCCATTTTACCGCAATGTACAGTGCCTCTGTATAATAAAGACCAATTTGATGAATTCCTTCATACTTAGCAGCTTCCGTACTGATTTCTACAGGTTCGGGTATTTTTCCATTGTAACTGAGATTCACAATGCCTTCAGTTTTAGAGTAGTAGTGCATACCAATTGGATCATTATCATCACTTAATAAAAAAATCACTCCATCAGGTATACTAGCTGTAAACACTGTTTCATTAAGTGGCTTTAAGTAGTCTGTTTGCTCACCATAATCAATATATAACCCTTTTTCGTCATAATTCACTATAACGCTTATAAAAGCTCCAGTATAATATCCAATGTATTTTTTTACACTTCGTGGATCGACTTTGACCTCCAGTGTTCCTTCAGGAGGAAATTTTGAATTTTCAACATTAACGCCTTTTTCTCTTAGAATAGAAGATATAAAACTCACCATGAGTTTCTTAATTTTTATTAAATCTGTATACTCCTGATTATAGAGTAGTGAAAACCCGAAATTGTGATCTGGTGACCAAAATAATTCGCTACCATAACCAAAACCCCCACCAGGATGACTGTAAAAAACTGTTCCAAATTGGTTCTTCACATCGGTGCCAAGAGAGTATCCTCCAGTTATATCTGTTTCCAAGAGTAGACTAAAGTATTCCTCTTTCAAAATTTCTTTACCATTGTGCGTACCTTTATTTAGTAAAAACTGAATGAAAGTTCCCATATCTTTTATCGAAATAAATATACCCCCACAACCATACGCTGTATCAAGTTCATTAGCTAAATATTTACCTAGATAACCCCGAGAAACGTTCTTTGTGGTACTAAAATCAATATTGAAGGAAAACTCAATCCCCAACGGATCACCTAGAAGATCCTGTATCAGCTCTGGGTACGGTTTTCCGAAAATGTGTTCTAGAATAAATGTAATAAGATCCATTCCGATATTGGAATAGGCAAAACTGGTTCCTATTGGAAACTTGAGCCAAGAATCGTTAATACCAAGAATATGCTCCCTCCATGTCGGTTTCTTGTGATCAAATACGCCTCCATCTCTTGATTCTCTAGCAAGACCAGAAGTATGAGAAAGAAGATGTTTAAAAGTTATCTTTGTTTCTTGATCACTCCCATACCTGCTATTCACAGAAAAATCAGGATAATAGTTCATAATTGGATCATCTAATTGTACTACTCCTTTTTGTACTGCTAGGAGAAAAACAATAGCCGTTACGGTCTTTGTTGTAGACTGTAGACAGAAAAGACTGTCAGTATTGACATCATTAACCTTTTCTTTTTCAAGATATCCAAAACACTCCTGCAAGAGAATTTGATTCTTTGATACTAATGTAAATGCTATTCCTGGGATATTTAGGTCAGATCTGGCATTACTGAGTTCATTTCTGATCGTATCTATAATATTCTCAGTATTCTTCATTAAAATCAGCTTTGTAAGGAAATTTGATAAGAAAAAACGACTTTTTTTGTTAAATAGCTTAAGTTAGTGGTAAGAAGAATTTACAGTTGCTTTCATCTAACATTCTTGTAAATCGTAAGAGAAAATAGGAATAGTTAAGTTTCCAAAAAAATGATTTAGTAAGAGTTTTTCGTCTACGTTGATATAATCTACACTACCAGAGAGACTGGTTACTTCTTTTTCAAGGATTTATACGTAAACTGTAATAGTTTCATAGCAGACTGAATTAGATTGATAGTCGTTACCCATTGAAAAAAGTTGTAGCAGCTCTCGAGTATTATGGAGAAAGGCATGCAAAAGGAAAAGTTGTCATTACTATAACACCAGAAGAAGGTATATAAAAAATAGAAGATGTCAGGATAAAAATTTCAGGTTTATGGGTTGCTCGATTGTTAACTGGTCTTTTGGGGGATTTTATTCGATTTTTTTGGATCTACCTTCTTTCATGTAAATTCCTTTGTCAAACATCAATTATAATTGTTAAAGTTGACTTTCAATTTCTGAAAACGTTTTTGCTAATAATCGTTAGTTATTGCACATCTGTTTTATTGTATCTAGTAATGCTTTTTAACATCTAAAGCTTGAGAGTAATTGGAAATGAATTCGATTGTTATTGCTGGAATATTATATTTAGTTGTTTTTATTGCCGGCATCTTTAGTATTATACCAGCAATAGATGAACCCAATTTTCTCAGTAAGATTTACGAAAATCAGCGGAGAGTTATTTTTGGAGCACTCTCACAATTTGTCCTTGCATTTGCTTATGTGTGTATAGGTGTTTTACTATTCCCTACATTATTCCGCTATAATGAAGAATTATCTCTCGGCTTTGTTAGTTTTCGTATTATTGCAGCTATATTTAATATTTTAGCAATTGTGTTAGTATTTTTGTTATTGGCTCTAAGCCAGGATTTTTCAAGCTCAGATTCTTTAGACCCAGTTCATGTGGAAACTCTAGGGAATTTACTACGGACTGGTCGTGATTTTATGAATCATGTGGTTATGATACTGGCCTTAAATATCGGTGGTCTCCTGTTTTATTCTATTCTTTTTCAATCTCAGTTAATCCCTCAATTGTTATCTTTTTGGGGTTTTATTGGTGCTTTATTGGCTATATTGGCTAGTCTTTCATTAATATTTAATCTTACAACAATTAAATCACCACTTTATCTGGGTTTGAATATCCCCATCGCTTTACAGGAATTTATTTTCGGAATATGGTTGATTACCATTGGATTTAATCCAGTCACAATCTAATTCAGTCTGCTATGAAATTATTACATTTTACACATAAATTCTTGAATAAATAGTAACCAGTTTCTCTGGCAGTGTAGATTATATCAAAGTACATGAAAAATTCTTACTAAATCAAAATTTTGTGGAAACACTAATCGGTGGGTATTCACCTTTTTGATAACGTCTTCAAAC
>JAEOTC010000110.1 GCA_016840035.1 Candidatus Hodarchaeota archaeon
ATAAAACTATGCTAATGGGACTAGGCCTTGCAACTCAATTTGATCCAATTGGGGTTTTTGTAGGTGCATTAGTTGCCTTAACAGTAGTAAACAGCATAGGAATAATCCTTGGAGATCGAATTGCAAAGAGAATTCCCAGAAATATTATTGGTATCATTAGTGGTATTGTCTTCCTAGTGACTGGATTTATAATCCTAATCTTTTAAAATTTATCAGGAAAAAAACGTTTTTAAACAAGGATCAAGGTCAAAATTAGAATTTATCAAATTTTATACAAGTACATACCCGAGGGTATTTATTCAATCCGTCTTTCATGTCTTCTTTTTCTCTTCCCTATTCTCTTACTCTTGTCTTTTTTCCTCTCTATCTCTTTGAATTCATCGTTAAGCTTGTTGATACCCTTTGTTGTGAGTGACACTACTTGAATCAATTGTTGGGACTGATAATCTAAACGCTTTTTGTCTTCCCTCAAAAAATCAGATTCTAACAATTTATCAAATCGTTTTTTTAAAAGTTCTCTGGTTTGAGGTGTCTTCCAAACGTGTTGTCGCTCCTCTGAGTGTTTAATAACAATTGGTTGAAAATCTTGATCAAATGTTTCTTCTAAAAAGGTGTATGTCTTTATACCTTTATCAACTTTCCACAAAATCCACAGATCTAATATTTTATTCTGAATTTTATCATATCGCTTCCATACCCCTAATTTGTATCTTTCATAATCGATTTTTTCTCCCCCAGCTTCTGCTTTCAGATCTTGGAAGATCTCATACGCTCCTTGTAAAATGATCAAACCTATAAAACAACCTACCATGCCATCTATTGAATATAATATATTAAAATCAGTAATAACAGCTAAATAACCAGCGAGAACAGCCAATAACACTAGTAAAGCGTTTAACACATGATTCCTGCTATCTTCTGACTGTGCTAGGATTGTGAGATTACGATTCGAGTAACCAGAGAACCTTTGATATAAGTATAAGAGTGTACAAAGAATGATGGATATACCAGCAATAATTATTGCTAATATTTCTTCTTTAAGTACTATTATATTTCCTAGTAATATTATCATAAGTAATCGGTCAATACTTTGATGGATGGTAATAATACCTGTAATTAGCATTAAAACAAGTAACAAATATGTCGCCTGTTTTTCCTTATTTATTCTCATGGCAAAACCTACTATTATTGACGATATTCCATCAATTGCAGAATCTAATCCATCACCAAAAAGACTCACACTTCCAGTAATCGTAAAACCGATTAGTTTAAACGTACCTAAGAATAGATGGAAAATTAACGAGAGAACAGGTGAAACTCCAGGGTTTGTTAAGGAGCGGGTGAAAGCAAAGAAGGAATACATTCCTTTTGCGTACTTCTGAGCTTCAATTTTTCCAGAATCAGTTAAAGAATAGATTTGGTTCTCATCTACCTGTATCATATCCACCTGTTCTAAGTAGGAAATTGATTTTCTCACATTCATGAAGAATTCAATATTTTCAATTTCTTCCAAGAATACAGACATTCCAACTCTCATAGTTAATCTTCTAACTACATCTATGATCTCTTGAGAGGTTCTAGGCTTTTCATTGAGAGCTACAAGTACCAACTTAGCTTGGTCTTCAATTTCCTTTGGAAAACGAATTCTCTTGTTGTTATCCATTCTCGGGCTTATCCTGATTTTCAATAATTATAATAACTAATTTAGATGAGATAATTTCCAAGAAGTAAGTGAAATCGCACAGAAAAACCATTAATACTTTGATCCTCAACGCTAACTGTCATTAAATTCCTTTCATGCAGAGTAACCATCCACTGATTTTGCTTAGTACTTATGCTTTCTTCGAGAGATTTCCAGGTCTCCATTAATGTGTCAATTCCAATCAATTGAACATTTGAAGCTCGTTGAAGCTTGGTTTTGGTCTTTGTATTACTGATTGTTCGCTTTAGTGATCTTAGGGTGTGCATCCAAATAATTTTACTATGAGGTAAAGCTCGGCTCAATTTCAATAATTTCTTGTACTTGACATGTTTACACTCAATCCAGAGATCAGGTATCTTTTCTTCTTTGGTAGGAATTTCAGATTCTCTCCAAGACACCAAATCAGGACGATATTTGTATAAACGGAAGTTTGGTTCGATAAAGAGATCTTTTTCCCAAAAATATAGATATGTCAGAACTTTAAGAATTATATGGAGCTTAGATTCCACTCGTCCCTTTCGGAGTATTAAACGTCGTGAATCTACCTCACCTGAGACTTTATTCCTCCGAACTACTTGAAATGATAGGTTACGGGAAAGTAGATCATTCTTTATGGTCATGGTTACCCTTTGATCTAATAAGGTTCATCATTTAGAAAATTGTTCATATTCCCGTTTTTCTATTATTTCTTTTAAAATCTGCACAACAAGCCAAATCTCGTGAAATGTATTGTAAAGAGCAACAGGCGCAATTCTTACAATATTAGGAGGACGAAAATCAGTAATCACCCCTCGTTTTTCAAGGGATTTAGTTATACGAAATGCTTCGTCATGTTCTAAAGCTACATGGCCTGTTCTTTGTTCAGGATTACGGGGTGTTCCAATCTCAAAATTATAAGGATCCTCCGTGAGTAGATGGTCAACTAGGTAGATCAAATAAGAAGTCATTTTCAATGATTTTTTGCGAATTCCATTGATACCTGCTTCTAATGTCACCTTTAAAGATCCTTCAATGGGTGCCGAACATAAAATATTAGAGCTGGAAATTTGCCATCCTCCAGCAGATTTGGCATGTATAAAATCTAATGACATATCGAACTGTTTTTCCTTCACATACCCAAACCAACCAGATAGTCCTGGTTCTTTATTAAAATGCTTTTTATTGATGTAAAGGAATGCTGTTCCACCTGGACCTGAATTTAGATATTTATAACTACACCAAAAAGCAAAATCAACTCCCCATTCGTCAAAATAGTGAGGTACTGCTCCAACTGAGTGACAACAATCAAAACCAATAGGAATTCCTCGCTTATGTGCTTCTTTTGTTAAATACGCCATATCAAGCAATTGACCACTACGATATAGAGCCGATGGGAGTAACACAAGGGCAATTTCTTCTGTCATGAGTTCAACAATCTTTTTCTCATCAAAAAAACGTCCGTTAGGAGGTGCAAGGACTAAATGTTGATCTGGATTCAATCCTTTGAGTTTTATTTGGTTTTTAAGAGCATAAATATCAGAGGGAAAATCAAGCTCATCTGCAAGAATTTTTGTACGATTTTCATCAGGATGATAGAACGTACTAACAAGCGAATGAAGATTGACTGTAGTTGTCCCCGTAGCGACGACTTCATTTGGATCTGCTCCTACCAATGGCGCAACCATTGACCCTAAGTTTTCACCGAAGTACCACCACGGTCGCTGGCCTTCAAACCATCCTTGAATAGCGAGTGTCTTCCATTCATTGGCCACTCTAAGAAGAGACATTTCCGCATCCTTCGGAAATAATCCTAAGGAATTTCCATCAAGATATATTGTGTCTGAAGGAATGTAAAAGCGTTCACGAAAATTCTTTAAAGAATCCTGTGAATCTAACCTTCTTGTGAACTCTTCATCAACATTAAAATCAAAATTCATTTTCTTTCCCTTAAAAATGATGTAAAAAATAGTTTCAATAATATTTTTTTAATGTATTGAGTTCAATTCTATTGTTCAAGATGAGTCAGGACTTTTTTAACCTGATAAAGTACCTCTAACGGTTTTTCTAAAACACATTCATAATCAAGTGAAAAATGGAAATTCATGTTCATAACTCATACCATGTCCTATACCCATACCTAGTCCGTTACCATTACCCCGTCCCCATACAAGATAATTTTCATTATTCTGTAGAAATTATTCAAAGACTTCTTCTTTTAATGATCATGTTAAAAAGAAGATAATATTGATTCCAATGAGTAACAGGGTAAGTACAAATGCGTGTAGTATTATTCTCTTGATACTGTACAAGAAATAGGTGAATACAATATACGGAAGGGCTATCAGGAGATATAAAAAATAATCTAAGAACCTTTCAGGTGATTGAACGTTATTGTATTGGAAAATTACGATCATAAAGACTCCTAGAATATAAGATGTTAGAATGATTCGCGATAGCGAGAGTTTATCATCAATAGGGTTAGAATAATTATGATCCCGATATAAATAATAACGCCAAAATTTCTGATTACTCACTTCTGATTAGCTTCTTAGCAAGTCTGGCTTTTAAAGAATTAGATTCCAGAACATACTGTTTCTCTCTGCAAATGCTAATTATTGTCACCTTGTGTTCATTTTTTTGAAAACTTGCTTTATTCCCCTTCTAATCCAATTATTAGGATCTGGTTCAAAATAATCAGGTAGATCTGGGTGATTAAGGATTTCATGAATTTGAAGATTAGATTCTTTTGCTTGAATTAAAAAATCATGTAATCTTTCAAAGTAGGCCAATACCTTTGTTATATGAGAATGATTGGTTAGATTTCCATGTCCTGGGATTACAATTTTAATGTTCATTTCTCTCCACATTTTTAGACATTCAATATACTTAGATAGGTCAGAGTCAGGATGGAAAAAAAATTGAGGCATATTTGAGAGTAAATTATCCCCAGCAATTAGGATTTTTTCAGCAGGAAAATATCCAAAACATGAATCTTCAGTGTGACCCCCAGTAAGAGTTAAAGTTAACTCTGTACTTTCCTCAGATCCGAAAACTTTG
>JAEOTC010000111.1 GCA_016840035.1 Candidatus Hodarchaeota archaeon
ATATGGTTCGAGATGAACAATCATTGATGCATTAAGTTCCTGCTTCAAACGAGAAGTAACTTTTTCTGATACCTTATGACCTTCAAGAACTGACATCGAGGGATCGACTAGGATGTGCATATCTCCTATGTATCCGCCTTGAATAGTGCGTACACGTACCAAATGAACTTCTTTAACTTCTGGAACACCTGAAGTGAGTGCATGAATTCGTTGTAATACTTCTTCAGGGGGAGCTTTGTCCACAAGAATATTCCACCCTTCAATAAAGATTGTTAATCCAGTATAACCTATCAATACACAGATAATTATGGCCATTATCGAATCTAGAATTCCTATTTCGAAAAAAGCAAATATCATACTTACTCCAACCAATATTGATGAAAAAACATCAGTTCGGAAGTTTTTTGCATTGGCAATTAAAGCAGGGGAGTGAACTCTATTGCCGATGCCTAAGATAACATAAGAGATCAGAATCTTTAGAGCTACACTAAATACTGCGATCACCAAACCTGAAATATCAAATATAAACTGCTGTTGTGATATTAACTGATCCAATGCAGTCATAAAGATTTGAATACTAGAATAAGTTATCAAAACAAATATTCCGAGGGAAAAAAAGATCTCCATTTTTTCATGGCCGAAAGGATGTGAAGCATCAGGGGGTCTATTTGCTACTTTAACACCAATATATGCAAAGATAGAGGTAATAATATCTAAGAATGAGTCTACTCCATCCGCTAGTAATGCAGTACTGCCGATAACAACACCAATTAGTAACTTAAGTATAGCCAGTAACATATTCACTGACACGGCCAGTATGGTGGCAAAACGTATTAACTGTCGGTCAGAATAGGTACTAAACAAAGCTCTTCACTCAAATTGGTAATTTTTAGTATACTTTAAGTAAATCATGATTTATTTCTCAGAATAAATAAACCGAGTGTAAAAGTACTCTTTCGTCTGAACCCATCGTTTTAGCTAAAGACTAAAAAGGTCCGTTCTTCTTCGACATTCATGGATCTAAGGAGTAGGTTATTATAAGTTCAAACGATTTCTATGATTCCTTTGTCACGTCATCTCTTTTTTATACAAAAAAGAATTCCCCAAAGGTACAATCTCTTTTTTTGGAGACACAAACAGAATCCACAGATATACTGTACATGGAAACTGATGATCCTGAACTAAATTCCTCTTCAGACGGGAGTACGTCACCAACTGTCGTATTATCTCCCAATATTACTCCAAAATCCACTTCAACTAGCACACAGATCTTACCAAAACATAAGATGGAAGTAAAACCATTACCTTTATCCTCATTTTATCCTGAAGTTACTATCGAAAAAAAAATTGACGCTGGCACAATTAAAAAGAAAAAAAAGAAACAATCGAAAACTAAACAACTTTTCTTAGATGCTCTAGCTGATAGTAAGATAAAGCTTAGCAAAATCAACGATAAAGGGCCATCCCTAAAGTCTAGCACCTTTCGAAAACAACGCCGTTTAATGAACAAAAAAAGAAAGGAAAAGGAAATAGAACGCACGATTACCTTGACCAATTTCATTCCTACGGAAGTACAAACTGAAATAACCAATGAAGTAGACAAATCTGATCCAAAAACTGAGAATTATTTAAAAAAAGCAACTCAGATTAGACCAACCATAAGATCAGAAATCCCTGTGATAGGTAAAACTGACCAGTTTCCATTCACTACTCTTGCTGAATGGCTTATTTGGCACACCCATTTTCCAGAATTGGCGTTTGTAAGAGAAGCTTATGACGTAGATGCAGTACCGTCTGACACTGATGAAATTTATTGGATTAATGTTATGAATGAGCCAGAATTTTTTACTTCCAATTGGAAAATGGCAGGTTCAATAATACACGACTTAAATCAAGCAAGAAGACTAGGCCCTCCCACCAGTGTGCCTGATTTCGATCTAGATTTTAGTCTTACAGAAGGATTATCCACACTGTTTACTGATACCTATTTGATTCTTACAAAAATGCCGAATGGACTAAAGAACCATCAATATCCCGTGTTACAGTTGGCTTTGAAAGGATTATTTCTATTGGAACTGATATATATGGATCATGGAAATTGGTTCGCCAAAGAATCAGAAGAAGTCTTGCATCAAAGAGTTAAAGTATTAGATAGGTTTATGCTTCTTCAGGAATCCGAAACAACATACGAAGAGGAGGTTAAATTGCTAATGGAATCAGGTGGATGGCAAGAGAGGATTGTATATTTTGATTTACTAATTTCTAAATCGATGTACTTATCCACATTCTCCCAGACACATATGACTGAAGAAGCGAAAGTAACCACTTTGAAAAAGTTACCTTATTCAGAAAGGATTCAATTAGAGTTGAAAAATATCAAGTTCTTAGATGAAAGAAGAGTAAACCTTCTCTCATCAAAGCTTTCATAAAAAAATACTATATGTATTAACGAGTAATCTTAAAACTCAAGACAGCATCACGAAGCTCACGTAATTTTGTATTACTCTCGAAAGCGTTCCTCACAGGCTCAATGAGTTCATTCAAATAATAAGCGACTCCATTTTTCAAATCTGCAGGATGCAATTCATTTTTCAAGTATGCGGATTCTAAGGCTTCATATGTTGGATATTCAAGATCTCCCCCAAATTTCTTTGGCCGTTCGATCTTCATCTTTTCAAAGCTTTCAAAAACGAAATACTTTGCATAATCAAGGATCGGATTATCTTCTACAGTCTCGGGACAGTATGATTTATTGATCTTCTTCTTAATTTGAGCTTTAGTATCGGTCATATATATGGTAGCATCGGGTTTAGATTTAGACATTTTTAAATCCATAATACGATCTTCTAAACTTTCATAGGATTCCTTAGGTGCATTAAGTCCTAAAACCATATGATGAGAAATCACTACTGGTTTAGTGTCGTATAATTTAGGTCCAATTTCTCGTGCTAACATATTCACTTTGCGTTGATCCATACCTAGTTGGCATACATCAAGAGGATTGCCATTGTTCAAATGAAAAATATCTGCACACTGCATGCAGGGATAAAGGATTTGTGATGCTTGTAATGCTTCTGATTGACTTCTACCCATAATTTGTGCAGTCCGAAGAATTCGTTTTAATGTTGAATTTCTTGCAATCTGCATTACTTTTTTCCAATACTCATCATCTTTAACAAGATCAGAGGCCCAAATAAAATCAACATTCTTCAGATCCATCCCAGTTAATCGCCACACTTCAATTAAATATTCACCTGTGGTTTGAATGTTATCCAAGTCTCCACCAAGCTTATTATTTGCCCAAGCATGCCAATCTGCCACAAGCATTTTGAAGCGTGCTCCCGTTTTAATCATTTTGTTGACATTAATTGCACGTAAAACTCCTTGTGCAATATGGATCTGACCTGAGGGTTCAAATCCATCATAAGCAGTATATGTTTTTTTGGCATTAAGTAATTCTCTTAACTCATCTTCGGTTACAATTTCTTCTCCGACTGTTTTTATTAAGTTCATTCTTTTTTCGATATTCATAACATCTACCAACTGCTATTTTCTGTATATATTGAACGTAAAAACTCCTAATATGATTCAGGATTCAGATACACTAATAGAACGTTTTTTTCAAATATATCTTAACGGTTTTCTTGAGTGCTTTTCCACTGAGAATCATTGGTTCTTTCACCCCGATTTCGTAGTTTCTGAGCGGGTAATCCAATCCAGACCTCCCCAGGAGGAATTTTCTCCCCTTTTTTTACACCTGATTTAGCACCTAAAATAGAATTGTCACCAAATTCAACTCCACAGGCAACAATACTATACGTTCCCACCATGCAGTTTTTTCCAATTTTAGTTGGACTTACAACAATAGAGGTTCCCTCGTTGGCATGTCCTGTCACAACTGAATTATACCCAATGAAAGAATTATCTCCTATTTCAACTAAACCCGCTGTCTCAATATAAGTTCGTGTAGTAATGTATACGTTCTTCCCAACCTTTAATCCGTATAATCGCATTAATTGAGGGAACAAAAGAATACCCCATATGAATGGTAAGGCAGTATAAACCTTTAACATGGACTTGAAGATTCCATCAGCGGTGATTCGTACAGCAACTAATCTTCCTAGAGAGGAATAACGAGGGTAGATTCCAGGCTCGATAATAAATGGTAGGGTAAATCGGACAACAAATTGCGAATGAATCACTCCAAAGAAGAGGACGGTGAATGAATATGTTAAAAATAGATACAACGGGGACAATAGATAATGAATTAGTCCTAGATCTGAAGAAGTGACAAGAAAATAAACTAACCAACCTTCTGGAAAGAATGATAAGACTAAAACGATGAATGTAAGTGAAAAATATAGGATTATGCGTAAATCATTAATTACCGCCATGAACAATAATTTTTCTTCAATGAATAAATCTCTTGAGATATTTCAGTAATCGTTCACTATTTAAACAAGACTTCAGCTATACGTTTCAACCCCTTCTTTTCTGTGATTGGTATGGTAAAGATTAGATGTAGTTTGGTATTACTCTTGTTGGCACTTAATTTCTGTTCAGTTACTTCTACAAATGCTTTAAACACAAATTTTATAAGTACCATTCAAGTTCAAACAGTTAACTTCCCAACTAATACTACTCCATTAGAAGAAATTGATTTAGTTTACCCTACAGGTTACCATAATTTATCTCAAGTATATGAAGAATTGAATTTTTTTAATAAATCCGCAGAAACCTTAATTGATTATTCTGATATTGGTCTTTCATACAGGAGTAATCCAATTCCACTTATAACTTTAACAAATGAAAAAATACCCGCCTATATGAAGGGAAAAACTTTCATTGTTGCCCATCATCATGCAAGGGAATTTTGCACAATTGAACATGTTCTCCGCATGATCAAAGATCTACTCAACGAGTATGGGAGAGACGATCAAACAACTTTCCTTTTAGATCACTTTATAGTGTACATTATTGTTACATTAAACCCTGACGCGTTAAATATTGCTCTCTATGAAAATGAATGGCAAAGAAAAACAACTCGACCCATTGATGAAGATGGTGATGGGTTATATGACGAAGATCCTCCAGAGGATATCGATAATGATGGACGTATTAGAGAATTTGCTATCGCTAGAAAGGGCATATGGGAGTGGACAGTCTTCTACGAGGGTATAGACAACGATAATGATTCATTAATCAACGAGGATCGAATTGGAGGAGTAGATCTTAATCGAAATTATCCATTCCATTGGAATGATAATTCCACAGATAGTGGTTGGGGTAATAATACCTCTTCGTTTACTTTTCCTGGATTTCATCCACTTTCAGAACCAGAATCGCTAGCGTTAACTCAGTTTGTGGTACAACACAATTTCACTCAATCATTAAGTTTGCATTCTGGCACAAATACCTCAATGCTTGGATGGTCATACACAAATACATCTCAAGCGGAAGCTTCACTCTATACTACAATTAAATACCATCTTCAACTCCGAGAAGTGCTTCCAGAAAGCTTCTTTTCACAGGAAAATGAACTGGATTACACAACAGCGGGAGAATGGGGAGATTGGATGTATTCAACCCAAAATTCAATTCCTATGACATTAGAAATATACCATATGGAAGGGAGTGAAGATTGGTACTATTATGAGCAAAATTCGACTCATGAAACTTGGTCAAGAAATACTCTATGGGAATACTTCAATCCTCCAGCAGAGAGGATAGATTCTCTCCACGAAGATATAATGCCTTTTGAGAAATATTGGATAGGTTTAACTCCGTATATCAAATTTAATGGATTTACGAATTGGAGTGTTTCAAACACTGAATATGAAATTATTGTAAATGTGGCCACAGGATCACAATTCTTTAATACAACAGATAATCCACGAATCATTCTATCTTCTTCGCATAATAATATAATAGAGAATTATACTCGAACTCTTCCAACGCTTCTTCGTCATGAGACGGATAAAATTAGGATTCGGATAAACAAAGATATTCCAAATGGTTTCACGATGGATTTGAATGTTACTTCAGAATGGGCTAGTGATCTATTCCTCCATATAAAAGTTAATTCTACTCAGACAAGACAAACTGAGGGATTTAATCAAATATATCTTCTAGCTAGCATAGCGGTTCTAGTTATAATGATGAGAAGAAAAAATCGATGAATTATTGGTTATCTTGTGATTTTCCCCGGTAAGTAAAAATTGTAACTCCTTCGAAGCATACGGGTCTGTAAGTATCGATCCATGCGACGTGCAGCCTGGAAAATTACCCATATCTGGCGGTCACCTAAAAATCCATTGTAATATCTATCAACCTCCAAGTAGCTTAACGGTTCTATTTCTAATTCTGGAACTTCATGTAAATAAAACTCGTTAACAAGTTTAATTAAGCTTGGTATTAATTCTGGCTTTTGTTCCTTAAAAAAATTTGCTAATAGATCAATGGTAACTAATCTAAAATCATAGTAACGACTAACAACTTCTTCCAGAAATAATGCCTCCAAGGCCCATCTTAAGAAGGATGGAGCACTTTTCAAAAATAGAATGGGTTCCATTGCATCGACAGAGTTTATTCGCACCATTGGTGTACTGGTATCAAGGTAGATTAGTTCTGATGATTCAGATATGCCTGGATCTTCTGGATCATATCCCTTTACTGCCCAATTTGAGATCTGTCCATCGATTCCGACCTCCAATTTTTGAGATCTCTTGTTAAAAAGCCAAATCTTTGAAAGCTTCCTCATTATCAGCTTGACCAGTATCTTAATATCGTTTTGAGAAATATCATGATGAATGATCGAATTCCCTATTGAGGAGGAACTAATTTTCTCTTGTGCACAATATAGAGCAATGGTTTCATCATTCGATTTAAGCCAGACTGAATCCTCTGGAGGAATCTCAATACCAATTTTAGCCAATATTTGATGGTAAATCTCATATGCAGCAATATGTCTCTTTACCTGTCCCTCAGTATCAAATATTGGTAACCTTTTATAGGCAATGGGTTCAGTAGAGTTAACGAATTCGAATACCAAACTTATTTCTCCGTAACCCAATATGTGTATTGGGATTTTTCCTTTTTCAGGGTGTAAAGTATTAATAGATCTCTCAAATTCTTGAATTAGGTTGATATCGATCTTCATTTTGAATCCACAAATTCTTCCAATAGATATTACCTGTTTAGAGAGGCTTCCAGTTAAAAGGATTTGTGTCATTCGTCTAAGTACCTCTCTGCATAGTATCTCATTCTATCCAATTCTTTATAATGGGAGTAAAATCTCCTATTTTTTGATTCCTAATATGAGCTCACCAATAATCAGCTATTTTGGAGGGTCTTGCTTTCTATTAGAAAGTGAGTCTTTCAAGATATTAATAGATCCAGGGACAAAGGGTATCGGACGAATGAAGGGAGACATAGTTTATGCTACTCATCGCCACTTTGATCACACAAGAGGGATCAAAGAATTTCTAGTATATAATGATGAATCGTCAATATTGATTAGCAATGAACAAGTAACAGAAAATTACAAAAGTTTTGGAGAGCGTGTTAAAACTATCGAGAGCGGAGAACAATTGATTTTTGGTGATTTAAAACTGGAATTTGTTCAAGCCAGACATGGAATATTTAAAAGCGAATTGAATTTAGCTATTGTAATAAGTACCCCAGATTTCAAATTTGCCCATTTAGGGGATGCAGTCTCCTTCGAGGGTTTGATTGGAATGAAGTTAGATGTTCTAGCGGTACCAATCGGTGGATTCTTTACCGCATCACCGAAACGTTCAATGGATGAATTAGCTAAATTTGACATACCACCAAAAACCATTATACCCATGCACTGGTTATTTAGATCTCCTAAAAGATTCTGCAAGAAAATTACAGAACTCTTTCCACAAATGAAATGTATTGTCCCGAAAAAGGGTAAAACTATATCTTATTAATTTGGAGGAAAAATTATGCATATTCAACTAGTATTCAATGTATGGGAAAGTAGAGCTTTCATTGCAAAGGCAATAATGAATCATCCTGATATTCAAGAGCATTTAACAACTGGAACTATAGCAATCGGTAGGGGTATAACAAATGCTTTCATTTTACAAGAATTTTTAAATGCTACAGGTAATTCGGATTTTGAAATTGATATTAATAACTATGTTGCGGGAGTGATTGATGGATCATTGTGGATTTCACATCCTGACACCCGAACCCCTGAAGTTATTTTTCGCCAAGGAAAACCTCGCATAATACCTATTGCAGATTCAGTAGATTCGTGTAATCTCATTATTAAAGGAGGAAATACCCTTGGTACTGATTGGGTTGCAGGAGTACTATGTGCACATCCTGAAGGTGGCACAATAGGATCCGTTTATGCTACAGCTATTTCTAGAGGAATTAAAATACTCGTACCAATATCTGTTCAGAAATCAATTCCTTTTCCTGTTGCAGAAATTGTACCAGAACTTGGGGGACAAAACAAGATCGATTATGCAAGGGGTTTACCTGTTAGTTTATTTCCTATAATAGGGGGAGAAATCTTCTCAGAAATAGAGGCTATGGATACTATAGCAACAGTTAATGCATACCCAATCGCTGCAGGGGGAGTGTATAATGGTGCAGGTGCCTCTGTGTTTGAAGTTTCAGGACCCGATACTGAAGTACAAAAAGTAAAAGACTTATATGAGGAAATAAAAGATATTAAACCATTAAATGTGAATTTGAAACCTCACACTTAAAGATATTCGGACAAATCTAATTCTGTAAATGAATTGATTATCAGATCAGAATCTTTGAGTCTTTCTTCGGTAAAAGACGTCGTTATAGCAATTACAAACATTCCTGCATCTTTAGCTGCCTTTATCCCCGCTGGGGTATCTTCAATTGCAATGCATTTTTCTGGTGCAACGTCTAGACTCTCGGCTGCTTTCAAGAAAATATCTGGAAAGGGTTTACTTCTTAATCCTTTCTCCGCTCCTGTAAGAGAATCGAATGAATTGTCAAGAATTACCTGTTTAAGATTGAACTGGATCTTTTTTATTGATCCTGAGGAGGCCACACCGATTTTCCACTCGAGTTTTCGTGCTTGATCAATAATTCCATCAATTCCGGGAATTCTGGTTAATTTACTTTTAGCTATTTCGAGATATACTTGATCTTTCAACTTAATTAGATAGGCAATCTTTTCTTCAGTCCCTGAGAGATTAAATAGATTGAAATAATGAGTTACAGATGCTCTAGATGTTCCCCCCATAATTGGTTCATAATCTGTTCCTATGTCTACCCCGTATTCTTTATCAAATACGATATTCCAGGCACCACAACTTAATGGTTCTGAATCGACGATTACTCCGTCACAATCAAGAATCAGAGCTTCTATAGACTTTGTGGAATGGTGACTCGGTCTTTTCTTCATAAGTGGGAAGGAAAATTCAGAGATTCTTTAATGCTGTGGTAATTCTCGTAAGAATTTCATGGATTTGGGATTCTGAGATAATCAATGGGGGTAAAAACTTACTAGTGGCTTTATGATTACCACAATAGTCACAAAATACTCCATTTCTTACAGAACTTAGTACAAAGTAAAGGGAAGTAAACTCATCAATAAATTCAATTCCCCACATTAAGCCCCTTCCACGAACTTCTTTTATCTGAACAGAAAACTCATCATGTAAATGTTTTAACCCATTACCAAATATTTTACCCATTTTCTTAACATGGTCTAAGAATAATGGCTTTGATATTATGTTCAACATTTCGCGAGTTACGTAACAGCCTAATTCAGACCCCCCTGTGGTAGATATATGGAGAAATGGATCTTCCTCAAATACAGCCTCTAATTCGGGTATATAACTTGTTGTTGAGAGTGGATACACTCCTGCACTCATCCCTTTCGCCAAAACGATTATGTCTGGTACCACTTTTTCTGTAGGATAGAGTCCTCCATTAATCGCCCACATTTTCCCTGTCCTTCCTAGACCTGCTTGTACTTCATCTGCAATCATCATAACATTCTTTTCATTACAAAGCTCGCGTACTTCAGAGAAATAACCTTCGGGTGGAATCAGAATTCCTCCTGTTGCGGGGATGGTTTCAAATAGTACACATGCAGTTTCTTCATCAATCGTATTTCTTAATGCATCAATATCAGCAAATGGAACTTGTACAAAATCAGATGAATCCCAAAAGAATGGATCTTTAAAACTAGGTGCACATGCCCCAAGAGCAAAACCTGTGACTCCATGATAGGCCCGTTTAGCCGATATAATTTTCCTTCTTTTTGTAAATGCTCTTGATAATTTTATTGCTAAATCTATCGCTTCACCACCTCCAACAGAAAACATAGTTTTTGATATTTTTCCTGGTAATAAATCTGCAAGCTGTTTAGCTAATAAAGCTCTTTGTTCGCTTAGTAAATGATGATCACCAATATCAAGACCTAATTCCAAACCCTCTTTCAACGCCTTGTTAATTTCAGGATGGTGATGACCCAAATTAAATACTCCTCCACTTGTATGACAGTCTATTAATTCTAATGGCTCATTCCCATCCTTTCCTTCCAGCATATGAATTTTGATCCCTTCACGTTTGGCTTGAATTACTCCCAATCCAATTTGTCTGAAGAATGATGCCTTCGGTTCAGAAACATACTTTGCGTATAATTCTACTAATGTATCTTGATTCTTTGTTCCAAAAACCCTTTTTTCGTGCATATTCCCAATCATGAATCAAGTAAAATAAAAACATATTGAGAGGCAGTAAGTTAGAGTGAATAAGCTGTTAGTAAGATTGGTGAGTATAACAACCCAAATATTACTGCTCCTCCTCCACTCGTTATAATAATCGTTTTAAATAATAATAAAGCGCCTTCCTGATCCTTTCTAATCAGTAAATTACTAATAGCGATAATTTCGATTACTCCAAGTATAAATGGCATCCAGTTGGTTATCAGAAGGCCAATATTCATTAAATGGAGGTTCAGAAATACTAACAAGAATACACGCAGGAGAACAATTCCTGCAGTCAAGTAGATTGCCTTTTCTCTACCCAAAAACACTACTGTAGTAATATCTCCACTTTCCTGGTCGGTTTCAATGTCCATCAACATAGTGGGTAGATGAATTCCCATCACTAAAATTAAATTCAAAACTATTCCTAGTAAGATTAGATCTACTTCAACAAGTAAAGTTGATCCCAGTAGCCCAATATAGACTGGTATGAATAAACCTATGATCAGAAAGGTTGTTAAAACATCCAAAAATGGTTTTGCTTTAAAACGAAATGGAGGAACGGAGTATAGGACGGATCCAGTAATTCCAATTAAAAATGTACCAAAACCCAATAGTAATTTTTCAGTAGAGGTAGCGGTTGGAACCAAAACTATGTTGAATGGAATTGATAACATCCAAATTATGGATATCCAAATTAAAATGTGTTGTTTCTTTAGAGAATTTGAATTTGCTAAAGGATTCCGGAGTGATAATCTACGAGGGTTGAGTGTATCACTTTGTCTATCAAAATACCCGTTCAAACTAAAATGTCCTAGACTAAACAGAAAAATCGATACTGAACCTGCTAAAAGGGATTTAAGTGGCAATTGATAGAGGAGAGCTACCATAAGCGCTACTTGAGAGAAAATAAAACCCCATTCTGGACGAGACAATATAAATAAATTCCAAATGGATTTTCTCATTGCTAGGAGATCAAATATCTTAATCCTCATCGAATAGTCTGCAGAATAATTCCTCTTAAATTCAATATTGAAGTTTGTTGAGGAAATCTATTTGGCCAAACATATATATTTATAAAGTGTCATACATGTATGCCTGTCATACTGACATACCAGTAATAGCGATGACTTGAAAAGCTTATAGGTGAAAAAAATGTCTGAATTTAATGATTGGTCTAGTAAGGATATTGACGACTTGAAAAGAATGAAAAATGTTACAATTCGTGGAATTGACTCAGAAATTTATGATGAATTTTCTTCATCAATCAAATCTCTCAAAATGAATATCGGAGAAGCTATCACACAAATGATGCAAGATGTTATGGAAGATTTTGGTGATACTTTTCCTAGCTTATCTGCGAAGGAATCACTAGGAAAATTAAAGAGGGATCGAATATCTATTAAAGCTCTTGACACACTAAGAATTTCAAAAAAAGATTTAGAAGAAGCAGGAGCTCAAGTTAAGTTTTCTCATGTTGGTAAATTGATATTTGAACCTGATGTCGATCTTGCAACATTCAATAAGTATGTAAGAGGAATTAACCATTGTGATTATGTAAGAATACCTGCTTTTCTCCCAAAACTCTTATTATTATCCAAAACTCAGTATTGTGGAAGAGTTGAGCCTTACACAGTTGAAGAGTCAAAGAATAAAACTACAGAAGTGACTCAAGACTTTTATGAAGAGGAATAAGAATTTAAATTTGCTAGGTGATTTGAATGACAGCTCAAATTCTAAACACCGAACAACTTAAATCCTCTCTCTCTCATCAAATTGAAAAACTGAGAGACGATATCGAGTTAAATAATATTCCACAAGAGGATATTATCGAATTATTCAAATTATTACTTCAAGAACGAGAATTCCTCTTAACTGAAATTGATAACCTACGAACTATACAACAAACCTATGAATCCGCGTTAAAAAGTAAATCCTATCCCTCTGTGATAGTTTTGTCTGAAATCGATGAAAATCTATATAATGATTTCCAAAATATGGCAAGAAAACTTTCTCAAGATGATGGTGAATTATTAAACAAATTGATGAAACTATTTGTATTCCACTATCAAAATGAGAAGTTTCCCAAAATAACCTCCTCTGATTTGATTAGAGAAGTTACAGGTTCTGATCAATTAATTAAAATTAAAAATCATAATTCTTTAACGATTACTGATGAAGATCTACAGAGTTTGGATGTAAAAATTGATTTTTTAAAAATAGATAAACTCTATCTCGACATTACTCCAGCTAATTTCAGGAAATATATCAATTCAATCAATAATTGTCAGGAAGTGCACATTCCTTTCAAAGTGTCCAAGCTCCTTG
This sequence comes from Candidatus Hodarchaeota archaeon, assembly GCA_016840035.1. Classification (GTDB taxonomy): domain Archaea; phylum Asgardarchaeota; class Heimdallarchaeia; order Hodarchaeales; family Hodarchaeaceae; genus Hodarchaeum. Next base: position 13,065 of record JAEOTC010000111.1, read on the forward strand.
TATATGCTAGAACTAATCAATGTCAAGAAATCCATCTCTCCCCTTCTGATTCAGAAAATTGTTTGGAATATGCTAGGGAAGCAAATCAAGTTGTAGAAGCTTGGGACAATGAGAAATAGAGCAATTCACCAAAATAGGGTAAAATTTTCCAACAAGTAAAACTATAAAAATAAAAATGTAAGAGAATTACATAATTATAATCTTGGTGAAAGCAATTATGAAATTCGGTCCAACCTCCTTTTCGGATGATACAGAACTTACACAGCCTATTACTTCCTTTGGTCCACTGGTTGCAAAGGGAAATCTATATGCCCCACAAATTTCTACTAATGGGCCTTGTTCAATTGGACAAAACTTAGAAATTGACGTTTCATTGAAAGTAAATGGGCCTTTGATTGTTAAAGGTTCATTCACTTGTCATAGAGGAGCATCAGCGAAGGTAAATGGCCCAGCAACAATTAACAACGGTATTATTGGGGGAACTATCCGAATAAATGGCCCTCTCAGCACACGATATGTTGAAGTTGAATCTTTCAAAGTGAATGGCCCTTTAACCGTAACTGAGGATCTTATCGCGGAAGAAAACGTCGTGATTGGAGTTGGAAGGTCGAGTAAAAGACGGGAGAAGCAATCAGTCCTAGTTGGGGGTGTCATTGAGGCTCCTACTATTCGAATCACAAACTACTCATCTATGTTTTCCGCTACAAAGATTATCAAAAAAGTAATTGGGATGAAAAACAAATTTGATAGAGTTCTCACTCTAGAAGATTTAACATTTAAGGCTGATACACTTGAATTAGAAGGTATTGAACTAGAAAATTGTAATACTTCTGAAGTTGGGGAAATAATCTATCTCAAAACTAATAGAGATTGATGGATGTACTTTCAAATAGGAATGAAATTCCTTTCCCCTAATTTTTTTTTATTAACTTAGGAGTAGAACTACGTCTAAGTATTCAATTTTGATTACTTATTACACTTATTTACTCGAATAATGGATGATTTTTCTGTCACAGAATAGTGAGTAGAAATTTATTGCTCTCATTAAACTACAAGAGAATTTCAAGATGAACGTGAACCCTAAAAAAAAAGAATTAAATCAAATTTCAATTGTTCAAACATTCAAAGGCCTTGTTATACTCGCACGTCCCGCCGATGGGGTTATTATTGGTGGAACTGTTATTCTAGGAATGATCATTGGCTTACACAAGCTCCCCAACGCACTACAGATGACCTTAGGTTTAATAGGGGGAATTTTACTTCTTGGTGGGATGGACACATTCAATGATTATCTGGATCTTGAAATGGATTCTATATCAAAGCCTTGGAGACCCCTACCTCAAGGATTAGTTAGTCCTACAATTGCCTTATTAGCTGCATTAATTGAAACCCTTCTTGGTTTAACAATTGGAATTATACTTTTCAATTCTCAAGTTATAATTGTTGGTTTGATTGCAATAATCTTGGCTGTTGTATACTCAAAGAAATTGAAACCATATTTTTTAGCAAAAAATCTTATTGTAGCATTTAGTCTATCCTTAGCCTTTCTGGGAGGTGTTTTAGCTGTCAATACAAACCCCCAATTCAATTTGCACTTCGTTTTAATTCAATTATTAACATTTTTAGCTGCATTGAATTTTGAGATTCATAAGGATCTTGGAGATATTAGTGGAGATTCAAGATATGATGTAAAGACTATACCTTCTATATTCGGCCGGAAAATTACAGAAAAAGTGGTGATAGTTGGATATAGTTTATGTTGGATCATTGCCTCACTTTTTGTTTTACTATACGATTTTGACCTAATTTACTTACTTATCTTAATATTTGCCTTTCTTTTCTTAATAACTGTCTTCTTTTTATTAATCAAAGATTCAGAGAAACATATGGAATTAACCAGACGCATGACCAATTTAACTATGGCGTTTATTCTGCTAGGTTTAGCTAGAATTTCCTTAATATCTTTAAACTAAAACTCAGTTCTTGTTCAGGTTAAGTTTCTATTTATTGCTCTTCCAGCAATAATTCCAGATATACTTGCCTGAACTAATGACCGGGTAACACCTGCACCGTCCCCTATTGCATATAATCCTGAAATGGTCGTTTCTAGATCTTTGGAAACCTTGATTTTACTCGAATAATATTTAGTTTCCACTCCGTATAGCAATGTGTTCGAGGAATTGACCCCAGGTATAATGTTATCAAGAACCTCAATCATTTCCAAGATGCTACATAGGTGTCTATAGGGAAGAACAAAAGATAAATCCCCAGGAATCGCTTCCTTTAACGTAGGTTCGATAGCAGATCTTTGAATTCGGTCCGAATTTGAACGTCTTCCTCGTCTTAAGTCTGCAAGTCGCTGAATTATTACATTACCTTTTGTTAATAGGTTAGCTAACTTACTGATAGATCTACCATATGCGAGGGGATCATCAAAAGGTTCTGTAAAGCGACTACTAACCAACAGAGCAAAATTTGTATTTTTTGTCTCATTCTCTGCATTTGAATAAGAGTGACCATTAACAGTAATCCATCGTTCTCCTGTTTCTGGATCATGAACTATTTCTTGAGTTACAATCCCTTTAGGACAAACACAGAACGTCCTGCATTCTTGTTCAAACGTTGGAGAATAATACTTCGCCTTAAATTCATATAGAAGATCAGTAAGTTGTGAACTAATTTCTGCTGGTAATTCAACTCGTACTCCAATATCTACAGGATTATTTTCTAACTCCAAGCCTATTCTTAAAGACTCATTTCGAGCCCAAGCGGCACCAGAACGCCCTGTTGCCATTACTACAAATTTAGACTTATACATTCCTTTATTTGTTCTAACCCCAATAACTTGAGATCTGTCAATAAGAATCTCCTTAGCAATTTCGTCAAAATATACAGAAACTTTGGTTGTTGAAACTAAATATTCATACATTGCCAATAAGACATTAAAACATTGATCTGTCCCTATGTGTAACAACCGATAAGGAATAAGTGTGATTCCATATATTAAGGCCGTTTTTCGAATTTCATCAACTTTCTTTCCCTCTCCAGTAACCAATCGCTCTTTAGAGGCCCCGAAATGAATATATGTTTCCTCTACTTCACTAATATAATCTTCGAGCTTATTGAGAATAACATAATTAGATAAATATCCCCCAATGTCAGCAGTTAAGGTCAGCTTTCCATCAGAGAAAGCTCCAGCTCCACCCCATCCCTGCATAATATCGCTCTTGCTAAGATTCCTTTTTTTTACTCTTTCTGATAATTCACTACCACTCTCAAGCATTAGGATTCTAATATTGGTTTTTTGTGATTTTACTAACTCCAGGGCTGCAAAGATTCCTGCTGGACCTGTACCGACAATGATGATATCGAATTGTTCTAAATTTTCAACTTCAGGTTGCATAGAACAAGGTACCTACCTAAGAAACCAATCATGTATCCTTGATCCCAGAAAGATATTTAGCAATTTTTTTTCGAGCATCAACGTCGTATTGTTTTAGAATTGCGATATCTTCCATAACTGGGGAGCCTCCACCGTGTACTCCTGCTACTGCAAATACACCACCAATTGAGGAGCATAATGCATCTGATATCGATCTATAGAGTTTATAAACATCTTCAGCAGGTACATCTGCCTTACGCTTAATGTATTTCTGAAGAAGAGGACCAATTTTTTCCTCATCAAAGAAATCTTTCTCAAAAGGAAGTGTTGCGGGTAATCCACCTGATAAATCGGCAAGTGTATCTAATTCATGATAATAATTTTTTCCTGCGTGTTTTCTTCCTACATTACAGAACATCGGATCAGGAATCATTGTACCACATTCATCTTTAGTAGCTTTGTAAGCGGCAGCGATTCCACTAGCATATACGAGCTCTGCAACACTAATTAAATCTGCAAGTTTTGACTGGACATGCTTCTTTTCTTCGATACCATTATACTCGCTCACTAAAGCGGAATATCCTAAAATAATGTCTGTTGACGATGGTTTGCATCCTGTATAACTATGACGATGATACAAAGCGAAAAGAAGTGCGAGCCATCCTCCGAATTGATGTTCACCTTCATATCCACCCAAGAATACTCTTTCATTGGGTATAAAAGTATCATCAAAAACCACTGTTGTTTCTACATCACCAAAATAACCAGCAGGATAAGGATCAAATTCAGATTGTCTTTTTGATTCTGCACGAGTGACAAGATACACCCCTTCCCAATCTGCAGGGATTGCAAATGCCACTGCATATTCATCCTCTTCTGAGGTTAAAAACCGAGTTGGAGTGACAATGATCTCTTCCGCAACAGAGGCAGCAGTAATATGATGCTTGGCTCCACGGACAACTATTCCATCTTCTTTATGTTCAACAACTCGCAAATACAAGTCAGGATCAGCTTGTTGATGTGGCCTTAGTGATCGATCTCCCTTCGGATCGGTTTGTGCACAACAACCTACAGTATCATTATCTTGCCAGTCTTGTAACAACTTTAAAAAGCGTTGATTGTAAGGGCGTTCAGTCATCATTTCAGCTCTCGCAGTTATCACCGATAAAGCGTTTAGAGCATCTACTCCCATACACCGGAAAATACATCCTCCAGTAAAATGACAGATTTCTCGTGTTAAATCCTGTTTTTTCAATAAGTCATCCACAGATTGATGGATGTGTGTGAATCTATTAATAGTCTTTTTAGTTAAATGTGACTTAACTAAAATTAGCTCTTTAAATTCTGGATCATCAACACAATCAAATGTCTTACAGAGTACATTTATGGCACCAGCAAGTCTTGAATCATCTCTTGCAACCTGTTCACCGTTTATATAGACATTTGGTTTCATTTGATACAATTGTTCTTTATATTGATCGGAAGTTTTCATCTATTTCACGTACCAGTGTATTTTTACCCTTTACTAATTTCTGATAAACATCTTTTAAATCTTCAGAAGGTGATCTTCAGTAAAATATTGGAGAGAGAAATATACCAGAGTTGAAGTGAAAAATATATCTATAGTTACAATAATTTTAAACGATGCTCCTTATGGATCAGAAAGATCCTATAACGGATTGAGATCTGCGATAGCATTACAAAAACAGGATGCACAGGTTAATGTTTTTCTTATGGCTGATTCTGTTTACTGCGCGCTGAAAGATCAAACCACCCCTGAAGGATATTATAACATTGGACGAATGATTCGCGGAGTTACCACAAGAGGAAAAATTGGATCATGTGGAGCCTGTATGGATGCCCGGGGCCTTTCAAACCTAGAATTAATGAAAGGGGTTCATAGAAGCTCTATGGCAGAATTAGCAAATTGGATCTTGACCAGTGATAAAGTAATAACGTTCTAAAACGTGTGAATAGTAGGTAATAATTAAAAACTCATATGTTCCGTACGATGGATAATCTCATTTTGTAATTCCACACCTAAATTGACGAACAAATCACTATATCCAGCAACCCTAACAATTAAGTTTCGATATTTTTCAGGATGTTTCTGAGCATCTCGTAAAGTCTCTACCGAGACTACATTGAATTGGATATGATGACCATCCATTTTGAAATAGGAACGAACAAGATGAGCCACTTTCTGCAGTGATTTCTCATCATCCAAGAATTTTGGAGAGAATTTTTGATTTAATAGTGTTCCACCAGTTCTCTCATGATCAATTTTAGCAACAGATTTAAGGACTGCAGTTGGCCCTCTGATATCAGCACCTTGAACTGGAGATACTCCTTCGGAAAGAGGTTCCTTAGCAAGCCGTCCATCCGGTAATGCACCGATCATCCTGCCAAAATAGACATGTACTGTTGTAGGAAGTAGATTTACCCGATGATGACCACCCTTGGTATTAGGTCTCCCATCGATGGCATTCCAGTAAATTTCAAACACATCTTTCATCAAGTTATCTGCATAGTCATCGTCATTCCCATACTTAGGAGTTTTCGTTAGCAATCTCTCTCGTAATGAATTAAAATCTTTAAAGTTATCTTTTAAGGCAGTTAATAGCTCGACCATTGTCACATGATTGTTTTCATAAATATTATATTTTATCGCCGCGAGAGAATCCGTAATAGATCCTAAACCTACTCCTTGAATATACGAACTGTTGTACCGCGCTCCTCCATCATTATAGTCTTTACCATTTTTGATACAATCCTTGGTAAGTAGTGACATAAATGGGGTGGGTAGGATTTGAGCCCACAGTCTTTCAATTATGTTATTCCCTTTGATTTTAATATTAATAAAATAATTCAACTGCTTAGTAAACGCATCAAACAACTCAATATAAGATTGAAATTCTATGGGATTACCTGTTTGTAATCCAAGTTGATTTCCAGTGTTAGGATCAATACCATTATTCAATGTTATTTCCAGAACTTTAGGTATATTAAAATATCCTGTTAGAATATACGCTTCTTTTCCAAAGACTCCTGCTTCTACACATCCCGATGCACCTCCAGAACGGGCATCGATAATTGATTTTCCTTGTCGGGTTAATTCCTGAATGATAGTGTCAGTATTGAACACAGACGGTTGACCGTAACCGGTTTTAATGATATCTAATGCACGTTTGAGAAATCGATCGGGAGATTTCCTACTTATTTGAACCATCGAGCTAGGTTGTAATAATCGCATTTCTTCAATAACGTCAAGTAAAACGTAAGATAGTTCATTTACAGCATTTGACCCATCGCTTTTCACTCCTCCTATATTGATCAAACAGAAATCGGTATATGTATTACTTTCTTCCGCAGTTACTCCCACTTTGGGGGGAGCTGGCTGATTGTTAAACTTAATCCAGAAAGATTGTAATAATTCCCTTGCGGATTCTTCCGTTTGCGTCCCTTTCGCTAGATCCTGTTTATAGAGTGGATATAAGTTCTGATCTAATCGTCCTGGATTGTATGAATCCCATGTATTGAGTTCTGTGATAACTCCTAGATGAATGAACCAATAATGTTGCAAAGCTTCCCACATAGTTTGAGGAGCATTAGCTGGAACATTTTTACATATTTTTCCAATAGTTTCAAGTTCTTTTTTCCGCTCTGGATCAACTTCTGCTGCTGCTAACTCCAAAGCTTTTTCTGAATAGCGACCTGCGAATTGAATGAGAGCCTCTGCAGTAATATACATTGCTTTCAGTTCTTCTTTTTTGTCAAGAGCCTCTGGATCGTTGAAAAAATCAATGGATTGAATACTTTCTTCTATTTCTTTTTGAAAATCGTGCATTCCATGTGTCCAGAGATGTATTCCTCCTACTGTATGTCCAGGAGCTCTCTGTTCCATAAATTCAGTAAATATACCTGCGTTATACGATTCAATCCACTCACTATCTACACTGGCAAAAATTTTATCTCTAATTGAGCGTCCTTTCCAAAAGGGAGTAATCGTGTTTGCTTGGATGTTCTTGACTTCTTCATCTACAGAGAAGCTAATCTTCTCACGCGAATGTAGAATCTCGAAGTCTTGTTGTGAATGAGTACAAATCTCTGGATAAGTAGGTGTAGCTGTAGGTTCAGGTCCGCGTTCTCCAACTATGAGCTCTCCCTTGTTAATACAGATTTTCTTATGTTCTAAAATATATTTAAAAGCCTGAGCACGTGCAACTGGTATCGAAACTTTATCAGCTGCACCACTTTGGTAATATTCTGTTAGTAGCTTTGCTCTTTCAATCGATAATGAAGGTTGAGCATTAATGCTTTGGTCACGAAGTTGTTTTATGCGTTCATTCAAGTCATCCACCTACTTGGACTTCTAAACCATAGGTTTCAAGTTGATTTTTAATTTTATTTAGTTCTTTATCGGAGGGAGTCGTTAATTGATGTGTAAATCGGTAGGATCTATTCAACCTAGGGTATTTTCCCTCGCCTAGTCGATTGTAGGGAAGAATATTCACATTTCTGATCGAATTTAGTGATGCCGAAATAAACTCACTGATCTCTTTGATGTTACTTTCTGAGTCTGTGACACCTGGTATGATAGGAATTCGAATGATTACCGGAATTTTCCTTGAATCTAAGAATTTCAAATTTTCTAATATTAATTTATTTGACACACCAGTGTATTCTAAGTGTTTTTCATCATCAATAAATTTTAAATCATATAAATGCAGATTAACTTTCCCTAGAATCTGTCTCATTATATTTAATGAACTATATCCGGTAGTATCAAGCGTAGTATGAATGTTTTCTTTATTACATTCTTCAAGAATGGATATCAAGAATTCTGATTGCATAAGTGGCTCTCCTCCCGAAATAGTTACTCCACCACCCGATTCATCAAAAAAAATTATGTCCCTCCTTACTTCTTCCATTAGTTCATTTAAACTGATTTCTCTACCTACGACTTCTGAAACCTCAGAATTGGGTTTAAGTATTAATTCTGGTTCTAGCTGTTGACTTTCTGGATTATGGCACCACCAGCAATTAAGTGGACATCCTTTGAAGAATACAGTGGTGCGAATCCCTGGTCCATCATGTACAGCGAACCGTTTGATATCAAAAATCATTCCTGATTGAGGTATCATTTCAAGTAAGGAAGATTCTTCTTCATTTAAATTGATTAATACTCCAATAATATATTCTTAAGACAAAGAACAGTTTACTTTCTTCTTTGTTTCCGATAGATGATACTTGTAACTGAAAATATGAGTATTAAACTGACTAGACTAAAACCCGGAGTTGAAGTCGTTGTTGTTTCCTCATCGGTAGTTGTCATCACATCGGATGTTGTTGTTGTTGGATCTACTGTGGTAGAAGATTCAGAAGTTGTTGTTAATCCTTCAATTGCAGCAGATACAGAATAATTATAGACATAACTCATGTTTGGAGTAATTACACCAACATCATATCCCTCACTAGATACCTCAACTAAGCAGAGATGATTAGCATCTGTAAAGTAATAGTCTTCAGGGAGATATGTATCTAATATTGGTCCTGCAATCAATATGTTAGAAAAATCTGAAGTTCCACCTCCAGAAGTTGTATACCACGTTCCATTTCTGAATGTATTATAGAAGTTATGAGCATGTCCACTTATAACTAAATCTACACCATATTGAACAAATAAGTCATGCCATGCATCTCGAGTATTTTGTGCAGCAGTAAGTCGATCGGGAGAGGGATTCAGATTCCAAAATGGGGTGTGGGTCATCGCAATTATTCGACTAATATTATTTGTAGCTAAATCATTCTCTAACCATGCCTGCTGTTCCGCAGCTAAGGTTAGATTCTGAAAATTATTGTATGCAGCATCAATGAAAAAATATGTGTTCAAAACAATGATATGTGTGTCATTCTGTGGAGTATTAAAACTGTAGTAGACTTCATTTCCAGGATTATCGACATTTGCAACATATGTTTCTAAAGTTGCCTCCGTTTGAAATCCATAATCATATTCGTGATTTCCTACTGCGTAAAAGATCGGTATTTCGGCCGCAATAGAACCGAAGTTTGGCCACCAGTATGTATCCCATTGTGCCTGAACAGAACCATCCCATACTACATCTCCTGAATGTAAGATGAACTCAATATCATGTTCCTGCTTCAACGTATTAATCATAGTAGCCAGTGTTTCGCATCCTGTATTATCACTTTCTTCTGGTCTTGTATCACCAAGAAAAATAAATTTATAGTTGTCAAAGCTTGTGACTTCGTCTAGTGTTTGATCCGAAGAACCTGTAGACACTCCATTACATAATATTAATGTTAGGAAAATACCTAGAATGGTTCCTACCTTAATGTAAATCCTCTTCATGTGTTTGCGCTCCAAGAAATAACGACTGTGAGAATGTAACTCTATAAATACTTTTCGTCATTTGACTATACTTATGACTCATTCTACTTTCTTTTTCAATTCTGTTTCCCTTATTCGTTGCTTTAAGACTCTTGAGCTGACAAATAGAGTTAATATCGCTAATTCCAACGATATCCAAGAAGTCTTTGAAGCGGAAGTTTCCCCAGGAAATGAAGTTGAAGCCGTATAAAATTCTATTATACTAGAATGTGTATTAGGATCAATAGTTATTGTATAATTATAATAGATGGGAAGAGCAACCTCGACATAAGGAGAATCGGAATATCGGCCGGTTCTTTCCCAATATCCTTGGTAGTCAACACTTGTAATCTCGATATCTGTAAGCCATTTGATCCATTTATAACCATAAAACCTTGGACACACTAATCTAATCGGATAGCCATGATCTGGTGGAAGGGGTACTCCATTCATTTCATATGCTAAGATTACATCATTCCAAAAAGCCTGTTCAATTGTTAAACTTGTTGAATACCCCTGAGAGGAGTGATCAGGAGTTCTAAAAATAACATCGACTGCTGTTTCGAATTTAAGTTCCACTAAATTTAAGATCTCACTTAAACGGACACCCGTCCAGTTCGCAACTCCAGTGTATGAACGAGCTCCAGATTCATAAGCAACACAGGTAAGTCTGACAATCTCAGAAGTAACAGGAAGGGCTTTTATCTCACTCAAATTCAAGGTTAATGGATTATAAACATTACCAATGACTTTTAATTTATACGTTTCAGAATTCAAGTCAAAAAAGTCGATTGCAGTCTTAAAGAATTCGTCATTAGGAGTTATAGGTGAGTCTATGAAAATTTGAGCATTACCTTTAGGAAAAATCCCAAGAAAACCATATAAAACTAAAGCTACTAAAAAAACAGCTTTCCAATTTTTTGTAAAAGAAAGCATGCTAGTAGGTCGGAAAGAGTATTTATTAAGTCTTTTCTCCTTAATAACGATAGTGAATAAAAAATAAACTAAATTTCTGTGGAATTATTGATTAAATTTGAGAAAAAAAGAAATGAGTGTATAAACTTATTTTAAATACCCACTAGTAGTAAAATAAGGGACTAGATATCCCATTATGACTCCCCAAATCACATGACCTATTCCACCAATCATAGTGAGTAAATTGAGATTAAATAAAGGAGCACCTCCCATCATAGGTACCATCACCCTCTTCAATCATTTCCGTTTCCTTTGGATCAAGATGAAAACTATCCCAAAGATTAGATAAAACGAAAATGATGTTGTTTCCTCTGATGTACTAGGTATGGAAGGGATAGAGGAAGAGGAAATTGACATACTCGCGGTTGTTGTTGTTGGATCCGAAGTTGTTGGATTTGAAGTTATCGGATCAGTTGATGTCGATGTACTACTGATTGATGAAGTTACGTTGAAGGAATCTCCTAAGGTGATAGATTTATCCGTTTCGTTGAATATAAAAACTTCTACACCCAAATTTAATTCTCCTGCATTTTCAGTGACTGTTACATTACAGTAGTGAAATTCAGAGAAGTAGACATCGGAATCTTGCCATTCAGATGTATCTCCATTTGTGTATAAGTCTGCACCTGCTCCACCAGTTGTTACATATGTAATACTATTGCGAACTGTCCGATAGTAATAATGATCATGCCCAGAAAATACCAAATCAACGCCATAGTCAATAAAAATTGGATCAAGTACTGACCGTACTTCTTGGGCATCATCTACACGTCCCGGGTCACGAACAGAGTAACACGGACGGTGGAAAACAGCTACAACGAATTCAAGTGTATTATTCTCGAGATCGTTAATTAACCAATTATATTGGTCGGTTGTAATATCAAATTGCCCAGTCCAATTTTCCTCAGTGTTAATAAAAACGAAATGTATTTGATTCATATAATCAAAGCTATAATACCGCTCATTTCCAGGCAGTTCTACGTTAGCTAGATATGTGGAAAAATCTTCGTCAGGAGGACCCCAGTTACTTGGGCCTAAAGCATAGGTATATCTTTCATGATTTCCTATTGCGTAGTAAAAAGTTACATTCTCTTTCGTTGCGTTTTCGATATCTTCAAAATACCGATCCCAATCATCTTGTTCTCCACCAGAGTTCACTAAATCCCCAGAATGGACTATGAATTCTAAATTTGGATTATTTTCTACTATAGAGGTAATAATGGCTGCTCTTGTAGGATTGCTACTATTCTCATGTGGATAGTTCATATTATCATAATCCCAAGGTTCATGCTGTTGACGACTGTCACCTATTGCAATGAAGTACCAAGAGTTTGAAGATGTACTTGAAGCAATATTTTCAATTGATCTCTCACCTATCACAATTAGAACCGAAAAAGTCATTAGTAGAATAAGTACGATGAAAATAGATTTATTTTTTGCCATTTATATCATCCTTGTCTATTTATCTATAAAGGTAAACGATTATTCACGACCACCCTTTTGAGCAAATGAAATCGCATCCTGAAGATACGCCAATACTTCCCTCTCTGATGGAGTTGCTTCTACACCCATAGTTGAAACAATATAGCGTCGAATTTCCGCCTCCGTTGGAGGGGATCTTACAATCATTTTTGTGAGATCTTGCATAAAACCATTTGAAACATCTGTCATTACTTTGGCCATCTGTTTAATAGATTGGGCTTTCATTTCAGCTTCACCCATGTCTGATAGAAATTGGACTCCCGCTTCTCTTAAACGCCGTGAAAGAGCCTCTCGAGAACCTAAAAACTGAGATATGTTCGCTAGTGACCATGTCAAGATCGAGAATGCTACCAAATAACCAACAAGAATACCCATACCTGTCCAACGACTTGGGCCTACAATGTTAAAAGTTGAAAGTCCTAGAGTCCCTATTGCTGCTAAATATAGATTTTTCTGCAAAAACTTCGAATCCACATTCCTAGCAAATTTCATGAAGTTAAATGAAATTGGGGCGTATGCAGCTAAAAGAAAAAGATTCCCCACAAATGTTACAATCGAATTCGCAATCCCAGCCTCCGCACTAACATTTAATATATTGGTAAAGAACCATAAGAATAAAAAGAAGAATGGAAGGAAAAGTCTTTTTTGAGATCTTGACGCTTTTGCTTGATAGGGGACTCGCATACTTGATCCTGCAGCTGTTAAATAATATATATAAACAATTAAAACAACTGTTGCTACTAAAAAGAGAACCATAAATATCATTTCTAAGTTTTCAGGTATCTCAGGTGGTGTTTGACCAAAATGCTCATAATCGGTCCAGTAAAATATATATTGTAATGTGATCGTAATCAATTGGACCACAAACAAAATTATTATCGCTACTCCTACAATATAAAAAGATTTTACAAACTGGGCTTTGGAGAAATTGGCCCAAATTTTAAATTGTCTAGTCCAGACAGCAGCTGTGATGATACAACCACTTAATGCAAAGATATGATGGAAGAGTCTCATTACATGAGTTGCAAAAATCAATAATGTAGCTTGGTCTTCATTTGGGTCAATTGTGAGATACTCCGCTCCTAAAACTCCAGAAGAGAGGAAAATCTCACTCAAATATGTACATAAACTTAGAATTCCAGCAGAGAACATAAATAAGACAGAAATCATTAGAGCGGTCCGATAACGCGTTTGAACCTTAGATTCTTCTCTGAGCATAATCCTTGATAATCTATAGGCTAGTATTAATATGAAGAGAGTTAATAATAATACAGAGGCCAATACTAGGACTGGAATTTCAGAAAAATTCGATGGATTTGCAAGAAAAGTTGTTATTAATAGATCAACCCAAGTTAAAATCAAAACTATTATGAGAAGTGTGTCTACATCTGAAAGTGATCGTCTAGACAATTTCGCCAATATCCTTTTTGATGAGAACCTTAGTCTTTCCAGGAATTAATTCAGGATTTTACCAATCAAACCAAAAGGAAGTTTCTTGTTTAGGAGCATAGAGAAGGAAATGCTGATCTTCAGGAATAGCCCCATCCACAACAAGCCATCCTTGTGGTATAAATTCTTCGAAAAAAACTCTTAGCTTTTTTTCTCTCTCTAAAGATCCCTCATCCTCGTGTAGAGCATCTCGAAGTATATCATGAGCAGCCCATCTGTTGCCTTGCTGTGCAGATCCGATTTCAATTAAAACATCAAGACGATCTCGTCTCGTTTTGTATTTTGTTGGTTTAAACTTGATTTTTTTCATAATTTTCTACCCCTCTAAAGGATAATTAAGAGGATAGCTCTGATTACGGACAGTAGAATCTTATAAATGTTTGGAACATCTGTCGAAAGAAGCTATAGTTCTGGGGATCAAAGGATGCTTTACATGAACATAGGAAATAGAACAAGAAATGTGAAAGAACTAACAAAAAAACTAGTTAAAGAGAGATTATATGATTTAAATTATGGTTCTGACGTTCTTCACGCTTTTAATGCTACTAGTAAACCACATTCGGCATCAGAACCCATTTCTTTAGGAATAGCTCTCATGGATATCGCCTGGCAGGTTTCTGGAAATATTCCTTCAGAAAAAGAACTTGGTGAAGCGTTCTTCCCTATTCACTGCTTCTTTCTGGGAACTGCTTATCAAGATGATCTTCTAGATTCTTTAGATACTGAAATCCCAAGACCTCTTGTGGAAACACTAGGAAAATCCACTTGTATGATAATGGGGAATATTTTATACTGTGAAGCTTTACTCTCGTTGCACTTGCTAAGCAAAGATCATTTGACTCAGGTAAAGCTTCTTGATTGTGGAGAAAAGTTAGTTCGAGACATAATGGAATCTGAAATAACTCGAAGAAATCATATTGGAAAAATATTACCTTCAACAGAATTTTTTCGGATGTGGCGTCGTTTAACTCCGAATGGTTTATGTGCAACAATTGGAGGGATCCTAGGAGACTCATCAGAAGAGGAAATTGGTTTATTGGTAGAAATTGGATTAAATTTTTCTCTAATGGGAAGAATTCTTAAGGAAATCAGTGAAGTATACGGTTTGAAGGGAGATATTGCGGATAAATTCAAAAATAAACCACCTCAACTTCCCATCACCCTCGCTTTTGAAGCTGCTAATGCTTTCGAACGAAGAAAAATCATAGATGCTATACAAATGTTAGCTAAACATCAAAGAGAGGATATAATTAATGAAAATAACAAAGATTTAGACATTTTAATTGATTATATTTCTAAATACGACTCACTTTCACATTGTTTGAAGATTTTACACGAAATCCTTAAAGAAACGAGAGATTTGATTAGGCAGCTTTCAGATTTGAACCATAGAGATCTGTTAACAAAGATATTAGATTCGAAACTCCCTCCAACAGCGTTTTCAGTAAAAAATCAATAATCTAGTTTCATCACATATTCCCCCTGGTTTTCTGAATTAACCCTTTTCTTGACGAAACATCTTTCTTATCACTACCCATCCCAAAACATAGTTCTTAAGATTGAGATTTTTTTATTACAAGTTCATGGCAGAAATTAAAGAAATTATTGAGTTTGCTATTAAAAAAGAGATAGAAGCATATGATTTGTACTCAGGTATTGCAGAATCATCAAATAATCCTGCAGTTAAACAACTGCTTAGTGAGATAGCTAATGATGAACTTGGCCATAAAGAAGCTTTAGAAAATCTTTCGAGGGCAGACAAGATACTTAATTTCGATATTGATAAAGTCCAAGATCTTAAACTATCTGATCACCTGCAAGCGACAACTATTGATGAAGATTCCGATTTACAAGAGACCCTCGTTTTTGCTATGAAAGAAGAAAAAGGGGCTTATGAATTGTACACTCGAATGGCTAAAGCAGCTGAGACTAAGGAGAATGAAACAGTATTTCAGAAACTTGCTCAGATGGAATTGATTCACAAAAATAAACTTGAGTCTCTCTATGATGATATGTTCTACGCTGACAATTAACTCTACATACGTCGAAAAATTGCAATGGTTTCTTCTATCTTTCTATAAACTGCCTAAAGCTATCTAAAGCTACAAATTTATCCCAAAATCTAACTAATAATTCAGCGGATCCGAAAGGTTTTAGATAGACATTTTCAGGTATCTCTCTATTTTCTTGAGAGATGATGAGAGCACCTGAACTAATGAGTGATGTTAGCATTCCACCTGGTATTAATGGTTGTGGAAGAATTACTATTCCTGGGACTTCCATATGTGGGAAAGGATTGGTTTCAATTATACCCAAATATACACATACTGATAACTGTAGATCATCTGAATTATAGATCAGGAAAGGTGAAATCTCTTCGTGGAGATGATAGATCTGGGGTTTAGGGTCTTCCAGTTCACAAACCATTGTTTGTGTAGAAGTAATAAGGATACATTCACATCCTAATTCCTCTAAAACCTCTCTTTTAGTCGCCTCAGTAATTCCTTCATTAATTTCTACATGACCACCCGTATTAGTGTATGTAATCTCCCAAAAATCCCCAATTTTCTTCCAATACCTTTCATTTCCTAGAACAAAGAGAAAATCTTCGTTCCATCGAAGTAACACTCCCGTACCCCATGTTTCATATGATAAAAGATCTTTTATATTCACCAATCAGCACCTAGACAACGCTTGTTCATAAAAGTATTATCCTCATCACTCTTAGGAGTGAAACATTTAAAGATTCTATTGGTAAGGCCCCCCTTATGGTTTCTGCAGAGACATATTACTTCATTTTAGGATCCCTTATTCTTCTTCGTCTCCTCGGATTTGTCATTTTTTTTGATTTTTACCGTAAAAATAAGGAATTAAGGTTTTTCCACTTATCGCTGGCAACTCTATTTTATGCCTTAAGTCCAATCATCGATTTATTTATTCAAGATATTAGCGGAACGTCAACTTATGATTTCCTATATTTCATAAGCGAATTAACAACAGTTTTTGCACTGATTCTCTTTATCTATGTATTCATTCAATACACCTCAACAGATAATTCCTATAGATTATGGTTTGCTCTATCAATTATTCTTATAATGCTTGTTCTCACCTACCCAGTTATTGGATTTGAATTAAGCATCTTTCTGGTACATATTCTGAATTTATTCTTAATCCTAATAACCATCGCGCATATTATCCGAAAATGGGGAGTTTTAGCCCAAATTGCTGATAATAGTGCCTACTTCTTCTTCCTTTCTGCAATCATTATAGTGATAAATCTAAGTGTTTCATTCATTGCAGAAAGTCCTGAAACTGAATTTCTCCAGTATACAGCCAATGTAGCCATTTCTCTTCTTGCCATTTTTATCTTCGTTCATCTCGAGTACAATCGTTTATCCATTCAGAAATACCTCCTAAAAGATGATTACTCTCATGCAGTCGCTCAGATATTACAATCCCTGATAGGCAGACTTGAAACCTCACAACGACAGGAAAATAACGAAGCAGCAAAAACACTTATTGAAGAAGCAATTGAGGATTGCTTACGTGTTGGAGATCAACTAGCAAAAATCAGAAAAATATAAGGAAGCACTCCTCTAATTGAGTAAATATATCTTATTCATTAAGGAAACTGTGACTTAAATGACTATGCAGATCATTTTATTGGGAACTGGGACTCCAATTCCTGATCCTAATCGCTCTGGACCAGCATTGGCTGTTATAAAGGGGGAAAGTGTCTATATTATCGACTTTGGACCTGGTGTGGTTCGAAGAGCGGTAGCTGCAGGTATTAAGCCATCTCAACTTACGACAGCTTTCCTTACACACATGCATTCAGATCACACGACGGGGTATCCAGATTTGATTTTCACTCCTGCTGTTGAAGGTCGACGTGATCCATTAATGGTTTATGGCCCTGAAGGATTAAGTTCAATGACTCAAAAAATACTTTCTGCATTTGATATGGATGTACAGGAGAGAAAAACTGGATTAGAACCAACACCAATGTCAGGTTATGAAGTGGAGGTGAAGGAAATCAGTTCTGGAGTAATCTACTCGAAAGATGAAATTATAGTGGAAGCATTTCCTGTAGAGCATGGATCTTGGCCTGCATTTGGATATAAATTCAAATCTCCTACAAAGACAATTGCTATTTCAGGTGATACCTCAAAATCCGAATCTCTCATGAAACATGTAAACAACTGTGATATTCTAATTCATGAAGTTTATTCAGCTGAAGGCCTAAAAACAAGATCCCCAGACTGGATACATTATCATTCGACTTATCATACCTCTACTTATGAACTAGGCAAGATCGCACGACGAGTAAAACCAAATTTATTGGTCCTCTACCATCAGCTTTATATGGGAAAGACTGATGATGATCTTATCACCGAGATAAGAACGGAATACGCAGGTCCTGTAGTCTCTGGTAAGGACTTAGATATATTCTGAGTGGTGTCTTCATGACTGAATTTGTCAGACAACTCTAAGAATAGAGCTCTGGACAGGATGAGTCACACATCCGCTATCCGGCAAATCGGTACTTCGTGGAGAAATACTGATCCTAAGGATTACTTTCGGGGGGAATACTGCACCTAAATCCTTTACTCTCAATCAACATCAGTCTATTCAGGTAGCTTCTCCTTCGCCTTTGATGGGTAACTCATCTAACGTAGTTACGAAGGAGTTCAACCCAATTCTCGTAGGAATATTTCGACAATCACCTCTCCTAATAAATATCTACAGGGGATTTCCTTTTAAATTTGTTAGAGAGAGAGGTCTCCGAAACTACTAAAAATGACTGTGTCGGACAAAAATGATAATGGAAATACTATCTAGACCATATAACAAGCAACAAGATTTTCAGAAAATTATGTTATTCTTGGCAGACCTATTTAACAGGACTGGTTCTTATGAAAACTGGTTTCCTGATAGATTTGAAAATAGTAGCGAATCTCGCGAAGACGGGATCAGAATCTGGGAATTAGATCACGAATCGATAAATTCAGAAAAAAACAAAATTATAGCATTAACAACCCGTGAATCACCTAAAGATTTTTATCTTCATGTTGATCCATTTTATAGACACATTGAACAAGAAATGGTAGAATGGATAGAAAACTATCGTGCGAAGAATATTCCATCAAGCGTTAAGAAATATGAAGTAAAGATTAATATCCTAGAAGGAAATCCAGAACGGGAGAAACTCCTGTCAAAAATGGGTTATAAAAATCAAAATATCTATGGATATTATCGAATAAGAAAGACTGGTGCTCCACTTCCAACCTTTCCCTGTCCTGAAGGATTCGAGATTAGAACTCTGAAAAGAGCAGATTACGACCAATTAGCCCTCTTGATTAGAAGAGTGTTCGGACATGGTGATTATTTCACATCAGAGATTTTAGAATGGCTTGCTAGTTGTTCATTTTATAAAAAAGACTTAGATCTTGTTGTTGTGACACCAGAAGATATTATTGCGTCATTTTGCACCTTTAGGCTGGATCCCACAAGTCGTATAATTAGTCTTGAGCCAATGGGTACCAATCCTGACTACCGAGGACTTGGACTAGGAAAGGCCATACTTTCAGAGGGAATTAAACGATCTATGAAGTATGACCCTCCCTTTTTCTATATTGATGGAGCTGCCAATAATCCCGCAGCAAATCGGTTGTATGATGCAACTGGGTTCGCATCAGAATTTGCTATAAATTCTTGGGTAAAATCGATAAAATTAGATTAGGATCCAGTCTATGAACAGTTCACGCAACGAGCAACGACTTCTTCATTCTTAATTTTGACCTTCACTCGTCCACAGGTATCACAAACTTCTGTTCCACACTTCTTACAGACTGATAACAGCTCTGGAGCAAAAGATTTTTTACATCCTTGACATTGTTTGGGAGTATGTTCAGGACAATAAGTTGCTTCAGTATTAGGATCAAATGCGCTGCATTCCCCGCATAAACTCTGTTCACAAACCTTACATACTTCAGAATGGTCAAGACAAGCAGTTTTTCCACATTTTTGGCAAAATGTGATGTGTTCACTACAAAAGAGTTTCAAGCAGGTTGTACATACAAAAGTGGGAGGAGAAATTTCAACAGCCAATAATGATTGATAGTAATTCTCAGTGCTTATCTGAGGACCGCATCCTTCACACATAAGTTCTGCATTACCATTATAGAGATTAAGATTCAAATGGAACTGATTAACAGTATCTTGATCACTTTGGTTTAGTTTGATTGAAAGAGGTATTGATAAACGTGGAACCCAATAAACTGATTTTTCAATAATAGAAACATCTGCTTTTCCAGGTCGATAAAGATCAGGTGGTACTCCTTGGCTTTTAAGAACCTCAATAGATTTATGAAAAGCCTCATAATTTTCCTGTTTTTCTTTAAATAATGCTTGCCGCTTTTTCTCATTGTTGGCGATTTGTTTTCTAAGTTCTTTCACTCGATCTTCATGTCTCATCTGTTTATTAGAGGTAGAATCAATGGATCTTTCGATGGCTCTTATTGAACGTCCCTCTGCGGCACGTGCCTTCCTTTCAGCCTCTAGATTTTCAAGTCTCGAAAGAGTATCATCAAGCTTCTGATTCTCAGTTTGGAGTTTCTCCTCTAATCCACTAATTTGTGTGGATAATTTGGATAACTCTTTTCCAACTTTCTTCCCAGCAAGTTTTGAAATCTCATTTCTCTCGAATTCTCTTATGCGTTCCTGATAGATAGATTCCGCTTCAGGAAACGGATTTTGTGTATAGTACCAAATTAAGTTCTCAGGTAGTTTAGTAATTACCTCTTTATCGAAATCAAGGAATTTATATCCAGTGAGGGGCTGAATTGCTAAATCCTTGGCAGGGAGGGAAGAAGCATGAATCCCTTCAATAGTAGTAGAATTCCAATCGATCTTTCGCAGATCAAATGTTCGTGACATTTCCTCCTTTATCTGAACTGGAAATTGTAGTTGTCCTTCTTTAATAGTTCTTTTGATGTCTATCAAAGTTTTTGTAAAGTACAGTGGAGAGTAGAAAATATTATAGGCTCCAAACTCGAGATTAATTCCATCCTGTTCTGGATTACCTCTGAGGCTCAACCTCTCCATGATTACTGGGATGTACTCTTCATTTTCGGGCTTGATCTTAGGTTCAAGAAATCTTTCGGTAATTTTCCCCATAGCAGGCTTCTTAGCTTTGACTGAAACTGCAGAAATAACTGTATCCTTTTTCATTTCTGGAGTTGGTTTCTTTTCTTCAGGTTGTACCTTTTTGGGTTTTGGGGGTTTAAGTGTAAGAGCAGATATTTCCGAATTCGTTAATGGTCCTTTATGTAGACTTAGTAACCACCGTGTTTGAAGCATATTAACTCCATATCTGGGATTATAAGCAATGAAATTCCCAGGTTTCAGTGCTCTAATTTTACTCATTAATGATCTAAATTCCTCTTCAGTTCCACCACCACCTTCAAAGACAGGTTTTAGTGCACCTTGGACTTTAGCGATGTCTTGATTGGTTGCCAATCTACCCAAAACCCAAGTAGCGATATTTGATAACCCACGATAATCTAAATCTCCTGGATTTTGAGTTGCTAGTACACATCCCAACCCTGCTGCTCTTGCCTGTTTTAACAAGATTAAAAGCGCTGTTTTTGACGGAGGACTCAGAGATCCAGCAGGCATGAATCCATATAACTCATCAAAGTACATGATGGCGCGTAAACGACTTGTACCTCCTTTTGACCAGGCCCACCTTTGAACTTCCCCTAAAATTTCAGCAACAAAAGTATTTTTTTCGTCTGAATCAGTAATCTTACGTAAGTCAAAAACAATTATAGGTGTTTTCTTCTCTTTGGTTGCTAAACCAATAAGCTTATCAAAATCAAGCTCTACACCTGGAACTGCACGGACCATCAAAGCATTAATATTACGAGCTAATTCTTGACGTTTAGTAGTTGAGATGAATTTATCAACAGAAAGAGAACCCACTTTTTTAAATGGGGGGTCTTGTATTCGTTCTATTAGAAGGTCTAAACCAACGGTATTTTGCTTTTCGTTCTCCCAAACATGTCGAATAATGTTATTTAGATAGATAACACGATTGTCTGTCGATGCTGATGTTCCAATTCCAACTCTTGATAGTAACAATTGTATTTTGAGATCTAACGCGCTTAAAACCGCATCAGGCGATTCTTCCATCATCTTTGAATAATTCTTGGGCTTTTCAAAGTGTGGAGTAAGAGAAATCTGGACTCCAGAGGAATTTTTTGGAGTAATTAATACTGTAGCCACTTTATCTGAATACTCTGCCTCTGCGGAAAGGTAATCATCACCAAAAGATTCTTCAAGTTTTTCCTCATATAAATTCACCCAATCTTCAGCTATTTCCTCTGGATCTCCACCGCCACGATCGTCTGCCTCCACTTTTGCATGAATAAGTAATTTATCTTTCGAAAAATCCCCAAAACCAATCCCTAAAGCACCAATATCTCCTTTAGGATCAATAGCAATTACAGGGATATTTGATCTGACTGCTTCTTCAACTATTGACTTGCACACAACTGTTTTCCCTGAACCACTTGCCCCTAATACCGCAGCATGTGTTAAAAAGGTTGTAGAAGGTAATTCAAATCTCTCTCCCTCGCTTAGTTTTCCAAGAAAAAACTTCGGATCAGCCATTTTCCTTTACCACATTATTGTATTTGATGAAAATGAATTAAATTAATAAATGAATCCTTTAGTTCACGGAATATATTAAACTAGTCAATTGCAAAAATACCAAGCATTTTCTATTATTTTGGAGGTTGACCATGTCTTCAGCAAAATTTCCTATAATTACCTTAGAAGGATCTCCAGAAGAGATAGGTATACAACACGGAGAAATTTTGAAAAATAAAATTCATTCTACAGTTACCTGGTATAAAAAGGTCATATCAAAAGAAGAAAAACAGATATTAACGCTAGTGGAAATTTTTAAATTAACAATCGAGAATTTTGATCCCACTTACGCCTCTGAAATCGAAGCCATTGCGACTGGGGCTGATATAAATTCTAACTGGATCTATATGCTAAATTCACGTTCTGAAATCATGAATATCTTTCAAAATGAGTGTACTGCGGCATTTTTTAAGTCGTCAGCAATTTTAGGTCAGAACTGGGATTGGGCCGAAGATCTCGAAAATCTTGCCGTGATCATGAAAATTAAGAAACAAGATGACAATAAACCTGACATACTCATGATGACGGAACCAGGCATTATTGGAAAGATTGGATTTAATTCAAATGGATTGGGAGTATGTCTAAATTTTCTTAATTCCGGAAAATTACCACGAGGTGTTCCAATACATATCCTTCTAAGAAAAGTATTGGAATTATCGAGTATTAACCAAGTTGGAAGATCTATTGGACCTTTTATGAGTGGAAAATCTGCAAATATTTTGATTGGAGAAAAGTCTGGAGAATATATCGATATCGAATTTGCTAATGATGAGCATTATTATCCGAACACAACTTCAGATGCTTTTATTCACACAAATCATTATTTGATGAACAATGCTTTAAACAGTGATACAGAGAAATTAGCCAGTTCTTTCAGCAGGTACAATAAAGCCTTGAACATTATTAAGAATAATCCCTCTAAAACAGTAGAGGATATGAAAGGAATATTATTGGATCGCACGAACAAAGCTCTCCCTATCTGTCGCCCCTATGTAGATAATCCTGATATTGGGACAGTTGGTACAATATGTACTATAATCATGGACCTGAAAAACGGAAAAATGCACATCACAAAAGGTAGTCCCCTGAATACTCCTTTTTCTTCTGTTGAACTATAAAGCGAGAATTATCTCTCCTTTACCACATTGGTTTCTATTTAAAGGACCCTTTTTATCCATTTTTTAAGGTGTTACTCATATGACTGGATATTCTATCAAGGAATTTGATCCCCCAAACGTTGAAGATGATCAATTTTGGGATAATTTCTATTCTTTCTATACAAAATTTGTCAAGGACATACATCCTAACGATCCTCTTACTCCTAAACCACGAATAGTAAAATCATTGAAAGATCCTCATCCAGACTATCACATCAACCATTGGTTGGTATATACTTCCGATAAGGAAATCGTTGGTTGGGCAGATAATTATATTTCAAAGGAAACTCATCCTGCATACGATACAAACAAACATGTGGCAGGTTGTGATACAGTTATATTAAAAGAACATCGTCATAACGGATTAGGGACACAACTCTTCCGATACCACTTGAAAATCGTAAAAAAGTATAATCGTACAATAATCCAAGCTGGAACCTCTGAGGAATCAGGGCATAATTTCTTAAGGAAATTTGGTGGGAAAGAAGCAATTCAAGGTTCAGAGAATCGTTTGCAGATGAATGAGGTAGATTGGTCACTTATGCAGCAGTGGATAGATGATGGCCCAGAAAGAGCAAAAGAGGTGAATCTTGAACGATTCGTTGATGTTTCCGATTCTGATATTGAGGAATATTGTGTAATCTATACTGAAACCATGAATCAACAACCCTTCGGAGAGCTTGAAGGGAGAGTAAAGGAAACACCCGATTCACGAAGACAGAGTGAGGAGAGACATCGTAAAAGAGGAGGAAAATGGACAACTCTGATTTCAAGAGAGAAAAATGGAAGGATCAGTGGTTTAACAGAGGTTTTTTATTACCCAGATAAACCTTCAATGCTTTATCAAAATTTAACTGGAGTAAAAGAAGAATATCGAGGTAAGGGACTGGGAAAATGGCTTAAAGCAACAATGCTCAAATGGATAAGTGAAGAATACCCAGATGTTAAAACAATTGTCACTGGTAATGCCACTACTAATGCACCCATGCTTTCAATTAACCAGAGAATGGGATTTAAAGAATATAAGTCAGGATCGGAATATAAATTTCAGGTTGAAGAGCTTGAAAAGCTACTCGATTAATATCCTTTATCAGAAATTGTTTAGTTCGTGAGAATAAGAATATTCGAATATTTTGGAAATGGAATCTTTCTTTAAAACAAATATATTTTCATATTACATATAAGGGTAGATCAATTAGATCACTTTACAAGTATCCCACCCATCTTAATTAGTTAGAAAAGCATTGATTGATCTTTAAAATAATAAGGATAGAAGGAAAGGAAGTTACAATACTTCTCACAATTATGATGATCAATAAGGAGATTTAATTTCGTGGTAAATGTTGGCATTTTAGGAGATATGAACTGCGGGAAAACATCAGTATTTGTACGATTTATGAATTCATTAGCTGCCTCAAATGAGAAAATTATTGCTGGTTCTCCTGGAGGACCAGAAATGTATACTACTCAGACTGTAGATTTTATTAGATTCACTCATAAGGGATTTATTCATGTCTTATACGGCACTGGAGGACACACAACACCTATCACTGATTATTACCGTGTTTACGTTTTAAGAAATGCCAACCGATTCCTTTGCATGTTTGATTTGTCGATTGAATTAGAACCTCAACTAGCTTTCTACAAGAACCTTGAGATTCCAACGAAGCAAGTAACAATCTTCCTGAACAAATATGATCTCGCACAAGAGAACTATGCTGAATATAAAGAGAAAGTAGAAGATTTTTTCATTAACGACCAGAAAAAACTGATCAAAGAAATTCTCCCTACAGTCGCGATAAAAGTCGAGGAAGGGAAATTCAAAAAAGAAACAGAAAATTGTCTGAAAGGAATCCTTGATTTGTGTGAATTTGATAAAGACGCCTCTGCATTCGATGTTTGGAATGGTCAAGGATAAGAATTAAAAAAAAGGTAGGAATAATGGAATCTTCTGATCCTTTTGCTCAACTGGTTGAAACATTATCAGTAATAGAGCATCAGAATCGAATTTTATGCCTGTTGGCGGTGTATTTGGGTCAAAAAGCAGATCAGAATACAATTCAAGGTATTACTGATATTCTTTCATCTCTTTTAGGGAAAGATGAGCAATTTACTACAGCGAAAACCCGAGGTCTGATCACTTCATTAGTGAATGGAGGAATCTTAGAACGGGAACGTGAGAAAGTAATAAGCTCTACGAAAGTTTCCTTCCATTCTATTAGTCCTCTTGGGTATATAGTCCTGCTATATGTCCTACAAACCTATATTATTAAGATTGACCCTGCTTCTATTAATTGGGATACCACTCGTTTTCAAGACTACGCCGATTCAGAAGAAAAAATGCTCTACTATACCATAGATGCATTACTTATTCAAGAGCCTAAAATCAACCGAATTCTTACTTCCCTACGAAGTGGAAAGGATCCCAAGAAAATAAGGCTATCGAAACCACTAAATATTCCTTTAGAGAAACTATTTTCAGGAAAAACAGGGAATACAGTATTTAAAATTATGGAGGAATTGATCTGGGATTACTTGCATTCTAACACTGGATTAAGTAAATCCACACTCGATCAAACATCAGATTCCTCAATAAGTAGTCCTTTGAAAAAACTTTCCACTTTTTTGATGGTAGAAGAAAATTGGGGCAAGGAAAGACGTTTTAGACTGTCAATTCACGGGATATTTCTTTTACCTGTATTTGCTTTGCTTATAAAGCATTTTTCTGTGGATAAATCAATATTCCCATCATTAAAATTATCTCGCTTAGAAAAGGATGAGAATTATTGGATTGCCCTTACAAAGTTAGGAAATTCATTCTTTAAAACAGTATACAGAATATCTTAACGCTATTTTTCTCTACCATTGCGTAAAGTTAAAAACGCAATACTTCTTAGAGTTCCGCCTAGCTTATTGAGGTTATATCAGTGCTGAAGATTTCTGATGAAGCAGGAAATCTACATTATCTCCCTCTTGTAGATATTCATACTCACATAGGAAGGGTGAAAATAGCAACCACAAAGGGTAGTTCTCAACGAATAAACCAACCTCAAGACATTACCAACCTATACCAGAAATTACAATATGAAATTACCTCACGGATTAGTCAGAACCAAGATAAGTATCCTATTAACATTCCTGATGCTCAGGAATGTGTAGAACCCCTTCTTCCTATTGTAAACACAATATTAACCCATCAATCAGCAAAATCAAGAGCTTTCTTGGTAGATGTGATAGTTACATTCCCATTTAATGATATATTTCACTTAAAAACCTCCCCCAAATTTGTAAAAAGCAATCGATATGTACGTTATCAAGTGAATACTTTCGATAACACCTTTAGATTTCTTCCCTTCTGCCGAGTAGATCCTACCGATTCTGATGCTGTAAATGAGATTCAGAGTTCTATCACTCAGGGAATGTATGGCTTGAAACTCCATCCACTGTCTCAAGGATGGATTGACAGAATTAAAACTGCAGAGACTATGAATGTATTGAAAACTGCTGGAAATCTGAACATTCCAGTAATTTTCGATGTACCCAACAAGGGTGTGGCTCTTGATATTACAACCATCACACAAGAGGCGCGTCAAGAATCAGAAAATCCTGTCAAAGTAATACTAGGACATACAGGATTCGATTATTCTTCCTCAGAGATATTTGATTGTCTGTCTCAGGAGGGGATGTATGCAGAGACTTCTGGTATGAGAGGAAAGGATGTTGAGATTTTTTTTAATAATGTCATATCGGTCCCTGATTGGGAAAATAAACTTTTATTTGGCACGGATCACAATTATTTTAGTGTTCTACAGGCAACAGATGTCATAACATTTCTAATTTCAAACAAGTTTCAAATAATGTTGTTAGAGAATGATATTGAAGCAAAACCACTAGAAATTGCATTTAAAATATTAGGAGGCAATGCTTTAGAGATTATCCCAACTGCATGGGATCCTATAACAGAAAAAACCCCTCAATTAAAATTTAAAGTTTTGAAAGACGTTTTCATACAATTTCTAAAGAAATACATAACTTCGGAGGGAAACTATCTGCGGGTTGATCAAGGCTTCGATGAATCCAGAAAAGAGGTAGTTCAAATCATCACTTTTGGAACTAGTAATACAAAATTCTCTTTTATTATATTTGAAACATCCAATCTACGAGAAATATTATTACAATCTATTCATCCAGCTATTCGAAAAGTAAATTATAGTGAGCAAGCAATATTTCCCGTGCTTTCAACTTTAAAATCATTAAAGAGAGCAAAAAAACTTTCCCTAGAGAAATTGCAGGCAACAGTGATTAAAATTTTGTCACAAGAGTGAACATAATGGAATTAAAAGACTACATATTAGAGACACAATTATATTTTTCCCATGGGATAGAAGTTGAAAATCATTTAGTGAACGAAAGCACAGGGGAAGTTCTAGTCGGAAATGAACTGATTGAGACTTGGGAACAAATGTTTGCTGGTGCAGTGAAATACTTAGAAAAGTTGAAAAAAGCAAAACACACACCAAAAGCCATAGCTAAGAAGATCGTGAAAATTGAGGTAACGGAGGAATTAAAAAGAGAGAAAAGACTCAATTTTATCTTCGTTCACTATCGATTAGGAAAAAAGACAATTCGAGTCAATGTCTTTGGTCCTGATCCAAATATATCCCAGATCACTTGGTTATTAGAACTTGTTACCCCTCCATGTGAGTATTTGGAAGAAATTGCCTTCTGGATTGATTCTCTTTACGCTGCCGCTGCTCATGGCCTTTCAAAAGTAAAAAATAAATGTACTCTGTTACCTTTAGGATTAAATCCCATGGAAAAACGAGTACGAAGTGGTTTGACTTGTGGCGAACATCATCACATAGGTATTCCCTCCTTTTTCCGTGCACCCGTTTATAACATGCTGAGAAACTATATTCCCCACCTAATTGCGTTAAGTTCAACTTCTCCGTTTCTCGACCAGAAACCAAGTAGTAAAATAATTTTCAAGGAGAAAGATGGGAAAAAACAAGTGATTAGCAGAGGAATTCATTCGTATCGATTAGCAAACAATACTGGTCAAATGGGACCAAACATCCCTCAGTACTTGCCTATTATTGATGATATGACATCTCGAGAAGACTTTGCCAACTCGATACGCAAAGTTCCCCCTGAGGATCGGATGATAGATCTTTTTCCATATACGGACTATTCGACAATAGAGTTAAGATTTTTCGATGCCCAGCCTTATAAAGAAAACCGCTTAGCTATGGTTTTACTTATCCAAGCATTAGCTCAGAAAACAAAAAAGTTAATTAAAGATAAATTACCTGTTCCAACTGTATCTTCAAAGAGTTTATATGAGAATCGCCGAAAATCAATTCAATTTGGTCTTTTAGCTCAATTTACAAGAGATGAAACCCTAACAGGCGAGTTTGCATGGTATTACAATTATGATATTGAGAATGGAGTAAAAGCCTCAAAACTATTACATTCCGTTCTAGCCATGCTTATATATATTGAAGATGAAATACTGGATCTTGGTGAGAAATATGTCGACCAGGTACTATTACCAGTCTTGGGTTCAAAGAAATTTGCCCCTCCATTCACGGTATGTGAATATCTTCTTTCTCTTTACACAGAAAAAAAAGAAAATGCAGCTGAACTACTCAAAGAATTATACTATGAGGAAAAGCTTTCATACACTCCCGAAGTAGCAGGTGATTTCTCATCATTCCTTGTTGAAAATCCTCCTGACTCTTTCACAGAGGTCGACACTCAGAAAGCGAACTTAAGTCAGCTTTTGAAGAAAGATATTTCCACAAGAGATGTATTTGCAAGCAAGCCCAAACCAAAACCCAAAAAACGAAAAAAACCGAAACCAGTAGTTCCCAAAGAAGAACCAGTCGAAGTAACGAAGAAAAAGAAACCAGAGGTAGTACGAGCCAAAAAAGAACCTAAGAAAAAGGTTCCTAGTAAAAAACCAAAGGTTGTAGAGCCTACTAAACCTAAAAAGCCTGTTAAAAAAGTTACACCTAAGAAGGAAGTAAAAAAGAAACCTATAGATCCGAAACTTACTCCTATCAAAGAAGAACCGCAGGTTTTCTCCGCATTTGATGAAAATGAGGATCTTGAGATCTATTCTCCGATGATCGAAATTGAACCTAAGTATCAGAAAATTAATTCTAAAATTGCGAATATAATGAGAACACGCCGTCAAGAAATTGAGACAAAGCGTGTAGTCTTCTTTCGTGAACATCTGAAGGAGGAAGAGTCGTCTTTCAAACCTTTCCCAAAAAAAAGAGCAGCGATTTTTCCCGCTCTATTTTCTGGCCCTGAATTATTTGGATATATTGAACTTACATTTGGTGACATTAAGAAAGTTATGTATCAATTTCGTAATAATCCAATTACTCTGAAATTTTATGATAACCAAACAGACAAAGAAATCTCTTCCATTAGAACTTTTATTGATATTTCTAGAATTGAAAAACGTCAAATGGTAAGAATTCCATGTTCCGTTAACCTAGGAGAATTATATGGGAAGTTACAAATCAGAGTAGAAGCCGTCACTTCCACAAATCACAGATTACTACCTGAAAACTTTACATTTAAAACAGAACGCAAAGATGACATTAGTATTTCTCCTAAAGAATTCTATATAACAAGTAACTTTGGTTCTGTAGAGTGCATTTACAAAGCGACCAATGATTCCAAGAAAGAAGAACGAGGGGAATTAACACTCATATTAGCAACACAAGCAGCAGCAACACCAATAGTCCTTTATGAGGAGAAATTTTCTCTTCAGCCTCGTGCTTCATATGAGTTGGCCAGGAGTATTGATTTATCCATTGATTACCAGCATAGTTCTTTTTATATCATTGCCCGTGTAACTACAGGGATGCTTAAGAAAAATCGATCATTTAAGAGTATACGCGTACCAGTATTACGTGAAATTGTGGTTGATTGGTCTTATGAAACAAAGGCTGGTTCTAAAAATGACCTTTGGCAAGGGGTGGAATCCAAAACACACTACTCTGTCGATTTTGTTTTTCATTTTCTTCGATCTTTACCTCCTGTAACCATAACTATTTATATAAACACGTTTCCTCAAGGAGAAACAAAGAAATTAACGAGCTTACGGTTGAAGCGGTACATAGATAAAGGGGATGAGTTTCGTGCACCAACAGTCAAATTCAAAACCCCTAAAAAATGCGGTTACTTAATATTCGATGCACAAATTCGGACAGAAAAAGGTATTCTACCAATGCATTTAATCTCCGAACCAATTGGGGTATATGCATTGACTACTAAAGCCACATTCGAAGAAAGACGAAATTTAGATCTGTAATGAAATACCTATGAATTTGGATTGACCTTAAAGGATGTAATTTTTAAAGGACACATCAACCTAGACTGAAACAACTCAAGATAACTATAGCAAGGAGACTTTCTCATGACCAAAATTCCATTGAATGTTGTAAATGTTGGCAATATTGAGGGAAGAGCTTATCTTCATCCTCAAGACATAGAAAAATTGGAAATTAATGAATTCGATTATGTAAAAATGGTAACTGAATGGGAGGATTGGGGAGCAGTTCAGATTCTTTTATCAGATGAGGTAGAGCAGGGTACAATTGCAGTAGATGGTAGCGTACTTTCATCAGCGAATATATCGGATGGTGATGCGGTTGAAGTCGACGTAGTTACTGCTACAGCAGGTATCAAATCGATTAAGCTGGGAATCGAACCTCTTGCTGGTCAAGAAGTGGAAGAAGCGATTTTATGGATTGCTACTGAATTTGAACAACTTTCTACCCTTTTAAAAAATCGTCCAGTGTTCAATAATCTACAAATCGGATGGGAAGATTGTCCAATAGGTAATTTAACAGTCAGATTTCTCGGTGCAGACCCTCCGATACCTGAGGAGAATATTGGAATTGTGGATCCCACTGGAAGAGAAGTGGAGATTAATATAATTCCATTTACTGAAATGAGTTTTAACGCCGTATTGGTTCTTGATGTCTCAGGAAGCATGTCCAAGAAAGATATGAAAGTACAGAACATTAGTGGTGCATTAGAAGGTTTAAAAAAGGGATTAGATGAGTCAAATGAACTGAATCAGTTTATAGAAAAATTCCAAGATGGAAAGAAAGTTTCTAGAGTTGATGCAGCTGCGATGGCAATAATGTTATTCATGTCATTGAAGATTGCTAAAGGATGGGGAGAACAAATCCAATTGTTAACTTTTTCCGGTGAAGTGGAAAAATTTGCTCTCGGAGAGGCAAACGTAATCTCATGTGTTGGAGAAACGAAGAAAGCAGGAATCGAAAGCATCATAGACCATGTTGTTCAGAAAACTGCTGAAAGTACTGGTTTAACATTCCTAAGTGGTGCTATAGATCAAGCATATAAGAGCATCGCTAGTTTTGATGATAATCCCACTATCCAGAAGAAGAATCCAACCATGATTATTGTTCTTACTGATGGTAATCCAAATAAAGGAAATGGGCTAGGAGTCAATCCCATTCCAGTTGTCAAACAGCATGTTGAACAATTACCTGAAGTCGTGCTGTATGCAATTGGATTAGGAGAAGCTGATCGGTTAATGCTTCGCAAAATCGGTGAAATGGGTCGTGGGGGAAGCCTGATGGCGGACGACTTGGAAACACTGATCGATTTCTATGATTCACTTGCTCAGAATTTCCAGATGGTCGTAAAAATGAAGAAGGAGCCCGAAGACTAATTTTATCTTAATCCTCCCCTTTATTTTTCATTTTAATTTTCTCCCCTACGACGAAAGTTCAATTTAAACCTTTATTCATCGCAAACACTCATGATTAAGGCAAAAATCGGGACTAAAAATCTCTAAACCGTCTTTAATCTAATTAAATTCCGTAGGAAAAGGACTAGATTTTTATACTTCAATCAAGATTGCAATGTCCCCCCTTTGCGAAAGGGTTAATTTCCATATAAAATTTTAGGTGAAGATATGCCAGAATACAAGGTCGTAACCTCTGATTTAGATCCAAAAGACGCTGTAATTGTGTCTACCGAAAATAATCAGCATATAGTAACACAAGCAAAATTCTCGTTATCATTTAAAGGAACTGAAGAAAAGGTTGGACAGGTTTTCAAATTAAAATGCTTTTTAGAAGAAGATGAAATAGGACTCTCGCAGGTCATGATGAATCGACTTGGAGTAGCAGAAGGGGATCTAGTCCGTTTGCAATCTATTGGAAGAACAATCTCCAGAAGCTTTTCTCTAATTAAGCAAAGAATAGCTCAACCAGGAAGAATGTTTACTAAAAACGAAATAGATCAGATTATTAGTGACATCACTCTGGATAATATGACTCCACTTGAAGAATCCGTTTTTCTCACTTCCCAAATGCTCCAAGAGTGGAGTATCGGCGAGGTTGAACATCTAACCAATGCCATAGCTTATTCGGGACAAGTAATAAATTGGGGGGAAACTGTGATCTTTGACAAGCATTCTTTAGGTGGTGTTCCCGGTAACAAAGTTACACTTCTTGTTGTTCCCATCATTGCAGCTGCTGGTTTAACTATTCCCAAAACCTCATCTCGTGCCATTACAAGCCCTTCAGGTACAGCTGATACTATGGAAGCACTTGGGTGTACGATTGAATTCACAATTGATGAAATGGTGGACATGGCACATAAGGTTGGAGGCCTTATTGCATGGACTGGAGGGTTAAATCTTGTTCCCGCAGATGAAAAGATAATCCGTGATGTTCAGTATCCATTAGGGATCGATCCAGAACCAATGATGATGGCTTCTGTGATTTCTAAGAAAGTCGCCATGGGAGTGAAATTTTTAGTACTTGATATACCAACAGGTTATGGTACGAAAGTAGCATCTCTTGATGATGGAAAGCGAATTGCCCATAAATTTGCTGAATTAGGGCGATTACTTGGTATTAGAATTGAAAGTGGCATTACTTACGGTAGCTCACCTGTTGGTAACGCTATTGGCCCTGCATTAGAAGCACAAGAGGCTCTTACTAGTCTTAAAAATCCTTTAGAGGCCCCTCATTCTCTAGTAGGCAAGAGTACATCTCTCGCAGGGATCCTCTTAGAGATGGCTGGAAAAGCAATTACAGGTACCGGGCAAGAGATGGCGTATGAGATACTAAATTCTGGGAAGGCATATCAGAAATTTCAGGAGATTATAGAAGCTCAAGATGCCGATCCAAATCTTAAACCAGAAGATATCGAGATTGGAAAAGCGAGTTATGACTATCTAGCCCCGCAAAGTGGGTATGTAGTTGAAATCAACAATAAAGTGATTGTTCGAGCTGCTCGTGCAGCTGGTGCTCCAATGGATAAACGTGCAGGAGTTTTTTTCCATAAGAAGAAAGATTCTGTGAAACGAGGAGAACCTCTATTTACGCTGTACTCAGCAAATGAGAAAAAACTTACCGCTGCTCAAGCAGAGTTAACTAAAGGAGATTTACCAGTAACAATTGAGGGTATGCTATTAGCACGAGAATAAACTATTGATTGGAATGAAACCATCCACAAAAGTACCCCTGGATATATTATCTCAATTTGTTGCTCATTGTAATTCTATACCCGAGAAAACTGTTATTATTGTTGAAGGCAAACGAGATATTGAAGCATTAGAGTTAATTGGTATCAAGTTAACCAATGGTACTATTCTCGCGAAAAAAGGTCAATCTGTTTCCAATCTTGTAAATTTAATTCAACGTACTCCTGTAATCATCCTTCTCCCAGATTTTGATAAGGAGGGAAAGCATCTACGGGGCAAAATTCTCAAAGAACTTCAGAAGTATAAAGGACATGGACTTATTGACCCCATTCCGAGGCAGCTCTTGTTTAAATTTTGTCGAGCCACCCGAATTAATGAAATTGAGGAGCTTAAACAGTTTTCATAACTGTCTTTCAGAACCAAAGATAGTTTTATTAACTGAAATCCATCTCCTTAAACGTGAAAACCATTCGATAAGCTTTCAACTGGGATTTTTTCTCCAATAGGAAACAAGTCACATGAAATATGAAACATGGTTTAATAAATTCACGTAAGATCTCCAGGTACTTCTTCAAGAGGAATATCACTTACAATGTTACAATATAAACCATTTCAGGAGAGATACAAGTGATAAGAGATGAAAGACTCTTTTATCCCAAACGTACCACGATTGCCAGCTTTCCTGGAGGTAAAAGTGATCGGAAAAAACATTTACCTCTATATAATTCACTTCCAAAAAAAATTCCGTATCTCATTGAACCTTTCGCTGGCCTTGCTAATGTTTTCATTACAATTTCTCCTCGAGTTTCACACGTCTGGTTAAACGACAAAGATCCCGAAATTTTTTCCCTTCTATCATGTTTAAATGACCCCTCATTATTACCCGAACTTATAGAAACCATAAAATCATTAGAACCAGTTGAGAGATCTGATTATTATCATTGGAAACACCTTGCTCCAACTAATATTATGGATCGTACTATTAGACGATTGATTATTCTAAACTGCTCCCCTAATGGAGCTGGAGGAGGGTACAGCAGTGAGAAAGCACATCGAAAGTGGTATCAAAACAAACCACCAATTTGGCAAACTCTTCACCAGTTATTCCAAGAAAAAAAGGTGAGAATAACTAATTGGGATTATGAAGAAGTTCTTGGATCACTCTCGCAGGATACCGAGATCAAAGAATGTTTTGTTTATTTAGATCCCCCTTATTATGATGTAGCTGAAAAAGGGGCATTATACGGCAAAAAATATAATCAAATTGATATAGAGAGATTGAAAACCTTCTTAAGTGCTTTACCAATGCAATGGTTATTATCAAATCGAGATTCTCCCATTGTTCGCGATATCTTTAAGGAATATTACCTATTGCGATATAATACATACAATGATATGAATAATACCCGGAACAATAACCCAGAGCTTCTTATTAGCAATTATTCGCTAATTTCATGACCCTAAAATCGTTTTTCCACAGTTTGGACAAGTCTGATGGTCGAGGGTTAAAAGATTAGGAAATTCTGTATCCACAAAAGGGACATGTTTGAGTCCCAAAATCTAATGATGACCCACAACCTTCACATGCATATGGTTCAGGTTCTATAAAATGCTCCTCTGGCACATCCATCAATCCACACTTCGAACATCTTCTCAATCCCTGTTCAAAACTGGCTCCACACTGAGGACAAAATTCATTTTCCATTTCTGGTAACTTGTATACCTTTCCACCTTCTCTAATATTATGTAAACCTTTTTTATCTACAAAAATCTGAGTATGACCGCACGTAAGGCATGTCAAAGATTGCAGACTAGCTGTTCTCCCATTTGGGAGACTAATGACAGGCACAGTCCTACCAAATGGGAGTGTGACATAATGTGGGCCGCTTATCTTTGTACCTCCACATATTGGACATTCTTGTGTGAATCTCATTTTTTCTCACAGATATAGTGTTAAGGAGATTTAATAAAACTTCCTTTCTTGGAACTCTCCTCCTACTCATAAATTACACCTCGAGAGCGAAAGTTCAAAATGACCTCCAAGCAAACATATACCAAGTGAAATTTTGGAGTTTTATCAGATCATGCAAGCTATTATGAAGACTAAGGAAGAGAAAGGGTTTGAAATTCGTGAAACGCCGGAACCAGCCATTCAACATGGAAATGAAGTCAAGCTTAAGATTGATGTTTCAAGTATTTGTGGTACAGATCACCACATGTGGGTTTACGATCAATGGGCCCAAAAACGTCTTCCTCCAGCTATTCCTTTCGTAGCTGGCCATGAAGCTGGATTAGAAGTTGTGGATATTGGATCTGATGTAAAAAATCTTCAAATAGGGGATAAAGTGAGTCTTGAATGTCATGAGGCATGTGGTACCTGTTATCAATGCAGATCAGATCGAATGCACATCTGTAGTAATACCAAGATTTTTGGTGTAGATAAGGACGGTATTTTTGCAGAATATGCTGTTATTCCAGAATTAAATGCAATAAAGAATGATGATAATCTTGATCCAGCCATTGCTTCTCTTCAGGATCCATTAGGGAATGCAGTACATACCATATTACCGAAGGATAACATAGAAGATATCGCAGGTAAAAATGTTCTTATCACCGGTGCAGGGCCTATTGGATTAATGGCAATTCCTGTTGTGAAGATGCTTGGAGCAGGTCAAGTATTCGTGACTGCAGGGGGGAATAATCTACTAAGATTAGAGACTGCGAAAAAACTAGGTGCTGATTTGGTTCTTAATGCCCGTGAAGAAGGAGATAAAATTCCCAAAATCATTAAAGATGCCACAGATGGAGTAGGGGTTGATGTTCTTCTTGAAATGGCGGGAAATATTTATGCTCTCAAACATGGTCTAGAAGCACTAACGTATGGAGGTCGAGTTTCATTACTGGGATTCTTTCCAGGTTCCATTGAATTCGATATTAATTCGCTAATGATTAGTAAGGGAGCGAGTGTCTATGGAATTGCCGGTCGACGTATGTTCCAAACTTGGCAGGTCATGAAAGGCCTACTAAAGTCAAAAGAATTACAAGATAAATTAAAAAATAATATTATAACACATCGAATTAATATGAGTAATTGGGAGAAAGGTATGACAGAAATTCACGAAAAACGCGCTATTAAAGTCGTGATGGATCCATTCAAATAAAAAGGGACGTTTAATGAACAATATACTTGTCACTGGTGCCGCAGGTCAAATAGGTACGGAATTAGTTACTGCTCTACGCCAACGATATGGAAAAGATGCCGTTGTAATTGCTACTGGCCGTCGTACTCAACTTCCAGCATATATAAAGAATAGTGGCCCTTTCTGCTATTTAAATGTCTTAGACAAGAATCAGATAGAAGAAACAGCCTTTGAAAATAACGTTGATACGATTTATCATATGGCATCCATTCTAAGTGCTGTTGGAGAACAAAAACCACAACTAGCTTGGGACATCAACATGAATGGTTTGTATAATGTCCTTGAGGTAGCAAGAACATATGATATCAGTGTCATGTGGCCTTCATCGATTGCTGCATTTGGTCCTGACACCCCCAAAGTGAATACTCCGAATGATACGATTCTACGGCCTACGACAATATATGGGGTCTCTAAAGTCGCGGGGGAACTCTTAGCGGAGTATTACTTTCAGAAATTTGGGGTCGATGTACGATCAGTTAGATATCCTGGTATTATTAGTAGTGAAACACCTCCAGGCGGTGGAACAACAGATTATGCAGTAGCTATTTATTACGATGCTGTACAAAAGGGTTCGTATTCTTGTTTCGTTAGAGAGGATACTATTTTACCTATGATGTATATGCCTGATGCAATTAAAGCCTTGGTCGATTTAGCAGAAGCAGATAATTCTAGATTGACACATAGAGTTTACAACATTGGATCCATGAGTTTCAGCGCAGGTACTCTTGCAGAATCCATAAAAGAATTGATTCCTGATTTTACGGTTAAATATAAGCCTGATTTCCGTCAAGAGATTGCAGATTCATGGCCACAGTCAGTAGATGACTCATTAGCCCGTTCAGAGTGGAACTGGGAACCCAAATATGATTTACACAAGATGACGAAAGAAATGATTGGAAAACTTGAAGCAAAGTTTAGTAAAGATAAGGACTTCTAACGACCAAATATTCGTTCTTTCCACCCCTTCTTTCTGAAATGTTTGTGCCACTGTCTTAGTATCTCATCTGCGCAATCGTATGGCCCAGTAAGAGCATAAAAATCAATGCCAACGTTTACAGCGCATTTATGAAGATATTGTCGGTCAATTTGCGCTTCTGAAAGATGGATTGTCTTCATTCTTGTGATAGCCTGATAGAAAATTAACTCATATCCCTTTTCAATCCTTCTCATTTCGCAAAAGTAATTTTGACTTGAGGGCAGTTGAAATCGTATTTTCTCATCAGACACTTGCTTAATCCCGATTTAAATTTCCTTAGTGTTTTTATAATCCTTTCTTATCATATGAATTTATATTGAGAGATTTCTTGCATTTGAAGAAATAGAAGGAATGAGGGCAAATTTGCTATAAATTCGCTTCATTCTTTCCTTCCATCAAAGGATATTTTCGGAATAATAATGCACCGAGAATTAGAATGACTCCCGCTACTGGCCCAACTAATAGTAAGCCAGCTGGTCCCGTATTCAATAAACCTGATTCTGTGGTAAACGTTTCTGAGAAATACTCTCTTCCAAACAATGTTAAGAGGATTCCTAAAATAAGATCACCTGCTGCAGCAAAAAACCAGTCTACTACTCCTTGAGCAGCAAAATACATTGATTCTCTTCTCTGTCCTGTCAATTTTTCGTCATAGTCGATAACATCAGAGAATACAGAATAGCCCAATACCATTACACCCCCAACAGGGATTCCTACAATTATAATTGTTAATAAAGTCTGGAAGAGAGTAAAATTTTTCCATCCGTCACTGGTTACTACTTGTAGAGTGTCATCAGCTGTAACAGTAAATGATACGGAATTTTCTGGGGTTATAAATGGAATTTGGCCTAGAAATATGATAAGCCAAGTTAGGATGCCAAATGAGAGACAGCAATAGTAGTATAATTTGGCTTTTCCGACACGTTTGGATAATATTGTAATAAAAGGAATAGAGGCAATAGCTGAAATTACAAATATTCCAGATATTAAGGAGACAAGAATATCATCTGGGGCCAATCCAAGATAATCCTGAGCAATCATTGGGAGAGCTGCAAGTAACATTGATTCAGCTAACATTAGTGTACTTACCGTTGCTAAATAACTTGGAAAAAAACTTTTATTCCTAAAAGTCTGTTTAAGAGATTCAATCATTCCGAAATGAGCGGGTACAACGTTAGGATTTTCTTTAACCCCGAAAAATACCACAACCATTCCTATAAATGTTAATACTGCAACTGGTAGGGTGGCATAAAAGGCTGTTATTTTTGAATCTCCTCCTGGTGTATCAAAAACTCCTCGGAGAATTGGGAACAATAAAATCCCCAGTATGGTTCCCAGGAGTACAAAAAAAGTTCTAAGTGAATTATATGTAGTTCTTTGATATTTCTCTGTGGCTATTTCAGGAAGGAGAGCAAGATAAGGATTAACCACAGCCGCATTAGTCCATCGAAAACCCCCATAACTAATCAATAACCAAACTAAGATCATTAATGTATCGTCGAAAGGACATGCAAAAGTCAAAGCGAAAAAGAAAACCCAGACAGGAGTTAGGAAGAAGAAGGGCCGCCTTCTACCAAATCGAGTTTTCAAATTATCAGAAAATCGTGCCACAGGAACATTTATTAGTCCTTCACTAAGCTTGGCAGAGAATGTAACCCCAGTTACAAAGAGCGCATCAAAATTAGATGGGGTTATAAGTACTTCCTTCAAATAAAAGCCAATTACGAATACATTTAATATATTCGACATCATTGTGCTTCCAAAATTGCCAAAAGCCCATGAAAAACCCTGTAAACGTCGTGGTATATATTCAGCAACAGTCATTTTTGATTCACCAAAGAAATCATTAAGTAAAAATATGACCTACATGGATCGGTTAAATAAATTTTCATCAAACTTCATCCCTTCCAGTTGTTTCTTCCCCTATGATTATTTTAAAAGAAGATAATTAAAATACTCAATAATCCTTTAAGTTGAGTAGAATGAAATTTCAACAAATCATAACCTTGTTGAAAAAGTGTAGGATTGAGGGAGGATTTTGGATCGATGCAGGATGTGGGAATGGAACCTTTACCTTCCCTTTAGCTACTTTAGCTGATAGGGTACTTGCCATTGACAAGAATAAGGATAATTTAAGTTATTTAAATTCGAAAATATCTACTGAAACAAATATATTCACACAACAAGTCAATTTTAACAAACCGAAATGGTATGATCAGTTAGTTGATGGAATTTTTTTTGGATTTTCACTCCATTATCACCCAGTTCACAAAATTGCTTTAGAAAATGCGTTTAATCAACTTAAAACGGGAGGAAATATTATTATCTTTGAATATGCCTCAAAAAAACCTGTATCATGGGTTCCCTATCCATTACCTGTAGAGGAATTGACCTCAATCTTTAGTGAGCTTTCATTTACGAATATAAAATTAGTTGATACTCTCCCATCACGTAGGAGAAGCCCTTTTTGGGATAACGGATCCTACCTTTTAAGAGCCGAAAAAACTCAATGACAGAAAATTCTGTTTAATCTGTTCAGGAAAATTGCCTTTTGACAGATTACTATCCATTAAAGAGTAAATTCTTATTAAGTAAGGAAAATATTTTCTATTATCCTTTCTGTTTTATTAGTACTCTTTAAGCCTATTAATCATCAAATAATGGAGAATAAACCATGAATAGACTTCCTGAAAGAATTAAATATCTACAAACTTTAGCTGAGAACCTGATTTGGGTATGGAAACCTAAGGCGCGTGAATTATTCAAAATCTTGGATCATCCTGCATGGCACTCAACTGGTCACAATCCTGTTCATATGTTACAGATTATCCCCCAAGAAAGACTTAATGCAGCTGCTGAAGATCCTTCATTCTTAAAAAAATATGACTCTATGGTTCACACATTTCAGGAAATCTTAGAAACTCAGGATACATGGTTTTCCAAACAACATCCAGACTATAAAGGGAAAATTGCATATCTATCAACTGAATACGGATTGCATCAATCTTTACCTATCTATTCTGGAGGCTTGGGAATTCTAAGTGGAGATCATGTTAAAGAAAGTAGCGATCTCGGTCTTCCTTTTGTGGGACTTGGTTTTATTTATCCTCAGGGTTACTTTAAACAGACAATTCCACGAAATGGATGGCAACAAGCTGATTATCACTATCTTGATTTCTCAAAATCACCAATTAAACCTGTTCCAGAAAACGGTGATACCCAACTAATTATTGAACTTAAGTATCCTACTTCTCTTTTCCTTCGCGTTTGGACAATGAAAGTCGGTAGAACTCCATTATATTTAATGGACACCGATATAGAACAGAATCAGCCTTGGGATAGAGGATTGTCTGCTCGTTTATATGGGGGAGATCGGGAAATGCGTATCCGTCAAGAAATCGTTTTAGGTTTCGGTGCACTAAAAATTCTCTCACATTTTGGCTTTAACCC
Source organism: Candidatus Hodarchaeota archaeon (assembly GCA_016840035.1). GTDB lineage: Archaea > Asgardarchaeota > Heimdallarchaeia > Hodarchaeales > Hodarchaeaceae > Hodarchaeum. The sequence continues at coordinate 54,734 of JAEOTC010000111.1, forward strand.
GGATATTTATCACCTAAATGAAGGTCATACTTCTTTTGCTACCCTAGAACTAATTCGAAGAGAAATGCTTGATAACGGACTGACTTTTAAGGAAGCAAAGGACGAAGTTCGGAAGAAAATAGTATTTACTACCCATACACCTGTGAGTGCCGGTCATGATCAATTTTCCTTTGCTCTAGTGGCTAAATATTTCCAGAATTATTGGGAATCGTTAAATATCAGCCGTGAGGACTTTTTATCCCTTGGTGCGTTTGACTGGGGTCACGGTCAGGGGCCACGATTCAATATGACAACTCTGGGTATCCGAATGAGTCGGTATCAAAATGCAGTTTCAAGACTGAATGGTGAAGTTAGTCGTGAGATGTGGAAAAATCTCTATTCCAACCCAGAATTCCATTCTCGTCCACCGTTATCATATGTAACGAATGGTGTTCATGTTCCCACATGGGTAAGTGGACCTTTTCAGAATCTCTATAGACGATACTTAGGGAAGAATTGGTCCCGACAACAGGATAATCCTGATATTTGGGAAAAAATCGATGACATTCCAAATACCGAACTCTGGAAAACCCGTCTTGAAGCTCGTAAGCGTATGTTTTCATTCTTACGAGAAAGGACGCGTGCTCACCGTATTCAAGGTGATCGTGATTCACGATTAACACTTGCAGGAGGAGCTTTGCTTGATCCAGAAGCTTTAACCATTGGTTTCGCCAGACGCTTTGCCACTTACAAACGAGCGGGATTAATATTCCAAGATATTCAGAGAATCAAAGCTAATTTGCTAGATCCTTATACTCCTGTACAGATCATCTTTGCTGGAAAAGCTCATCCACAGGATGACGCTGGAAAACATGTCCTTCAGGGGATCTTCAAAAAGGTTGTTTCTGGGGAGTATGGCGGAAGAATTGCATTTATTGAGGATTATGATATGCAAATCGGGAGATATTTAGTCCAGGGATGTGATGTTTGGTTGAATACACCTGAAAAACCAATGGAGGCATCTGGAACTTCTGGTATGAAAGCAGCTATGAATGGAGTTGTAAACTTCTCGATTTTGGATGGTTGGTGGCCTGAAGGGTATCGAGGTAGCAACGGTTATGTGATTGGGGGACAAGAGTTCTCAGATTACGAAGAGCAAAATAGATATGATGCCGAAAGTCTTTACAAGATCCTTGAATCTGAGATTCGACCAATGTTTTACAAGCGAAATGCTGAGAATATTCCAGTAGAATGGTGTGAAGTTATTAAGAACTCAATCAAGACTGTTACTCCGCAGTTTTCGGCCCGAAGAATGCTCAAAGAATATGTACAAAATGCTTATCTACCAGAAAAAGCAGATTAATATTCCTATTTGATCGATTTTTATTCTAACATGGCTAGAGCATTATCTTGCCATGTTTTAATCTGGGCATCAGATTTGCGTCCAATAAGGGTTGCAATCTCCTGACTGTGTTTTCCTAAAAGATCATTAATGGTATTGATTCCAGCAGTAGTTAGCTTGTCAAAGGCTGCTTTTCCGATTCCCTTAACTTCTTGAACAGATGTTTCTTTTGTGAATTTAGGAGAGGGTTTTGAAACAGGTTTTACTTCTGGTTCAGCGATCGGTTCAGGTTTAGGCTCAACTTTGGGTTTGACAACTTTTTTAACAGGAGCAGCTTTCTTTTTGGGTTTTGGAGCTACAACTGGTTTTTCTTTTCGTGGTTTTGGCTTAGGAATAGCAATAGTCGAGGGGGTTTTCGTTAAAATTTTGCCAGTTTCCATGCATATCCAGATATGTTGCATTTTTTCGGCACTCGGTAAATATCGTTCTCCTAGATCATAAATTGCCCCAGGACAAGACTCCTTGTGGTTTACTTTTGAGACTCTGTATTTTTTCGGAACGTGCTTTTTAAGCCATCGTTTTCCAATAATGTATTCTTCACCAGGTTTACCAAGCGTCTGTTTCCATGACATACAATCAAATCCAAGAAATTCTAAGTATTAAAATTGGTTTATTTTGAAATTAACCTTGTTTCAATCCTCTGTTCTTTACGTTTTTTACGATTATTCTTCCTCCTTTTAGTTTCGAGTTAATTAGTTTCATAAATAATTGAAATACTCAGTATTTATCATGTCTGATAGGAAAAAAGTAGGAGTTTTCTGTTCAGGAGGGGATGCACCAGGAATGAACGCTGCATTACGGTCTATAGTCCGAAGAGGGATCGCTCAAGGGTTAAATATTGTAGCAATCCATCGAGGTTATAAGGGAATTCTCGATGAAGCATTTGAAAAGATGATTCCTCGTTCAGTAGGAAACATCATCCAGACTGGGGGGACTGTTATCAAAACAGCAAGATGTGAGCGCTTTTACAAAGAGGAAGGAGTACGTCAAGCTGCTGAAATACTTAAGAGCTATGAATTTGATGGATTAATTGCTATTGGAGGAGATGGAACTTTTCGTGGGTTATTAGAACTCCAGAAAGTCTGGGATGGGCAGATAATCGGTATTCCAGGCACAATTGACAATGATATTTATGGTACAGATTATACAATAGGGTTTGATACTGCTATAGATACCGCCATTCAAGCTCTTGATAGAATCCGGGATACTGCAGATTCCCATGAGCGTGTATTTATTGTTGAGGTGATGGGACGACATTCTGGATTTATTGCGTTAAAAGTTGGCATTGGTAGTGGTGCAGAGGAAATACTTATCCCTGAGGATGAACCCATAGACCTAAAAGCTGTTGCTAAACGAATAAAGGATGCAAGAGACAGAGGAAAGACGAGCTTGATAATTATTGTAGCAGAAGGTGTCAGTAAACCAGATATATTCACTTTTTGTAAAAAACTAACAACACAACCTGGACTGGAGTTTTCGACACATATCTCCATTCTGGGCCATTTACAACGTGGAGGTTCACCAAGTGCAGTTGATAGATGGAATGCAACCCGAATGGGAGCTTATGCCGTAGACTGCATACTCGGAGGAGATTCTGGTATTATGGTGGGAGAACAGAATCTGAAGTTAGTTAAGGTACCCCTGAAAGATACACAGAAGAAAAAATCAATTGATCGGTATGCCCATTCATTAATTCGGGATTTAGCTATTTAATTCTTTCAATACTAGTCAATCACGCTAACTTTCTTGATGCCTAAATAGTGTTCTTGAATTTTTGGGGAATTTAAGAGTTCCTTAGAGGGTCCTTCATGCACCTTCTTACCAATAGCAAGCACATATCCTCTGTCACTAATTTTTAGACTTTGTTTGGCATTCTGTTCTACAAGAAGAATAGTAGTCCCTGAATCTCGAATTTCGATTAACTTTTTCAGGATTTCTCGAACAAGCTTAGGTGCTAACGCTGCTGTAGGTTCATCTAGACAAAGCAGTTCTGGTTTATTAACCATAGCACGTGCTAATGCAAGCATTTGACGCTCTCCACCTGAGAGATTACTTGCTTTTTCGGAATCACGTCCTTTAATCCCAGGAAAAAGATCATATAGCTCTGAATACGAATATCTGTCTTTTGATGGCAAATAAGCACCCATTTCCAGATTTTCCTGTACAGTCAATGCTCTAAATACATTATTCAATTGGGGGACGTATCCAATACCTAGTTTTGCAATTTTATTTGCAGACTTACCTTCTACACGACGGTTTTTGAACGATATTGTACCATCAAATGGTTTTAGGAATCCTACGATCGTTTTCATTAAAGTGGATTTACCTGATCCATTTGGTCCTATAATGGATACAAATTCTCCCTTTTCAACATTTATAGAAATGCTGTCAATAATAATAGCCTTATCATACCCTCCAGTTACGTCGGAAACTTCTAAAAACACTTTACTCACCCTCATCACCTAGATATGCATCTAGAACATTGGGATTCTCTTGGATTTCTTTTGGAGACCCATCTGCAATGATTTCTCCCTTACTTAAGACAAAAACATGATCACTGGATTCCATGATAACATCCATGTTATGTTCTACAATGAAAAAGGTTGTTGATTCCTTTCTAAGTTGGTCGATTTTTTCAAATATCCGGTTTGATAAAACTGGATTGACACCGGCAACGGGTTCATCTAATAGGATTACCTTTCCAGAAGTCATCAATGCTCTTCCCAAGGCTAATAGTTTACGCTGTCCCCCGCTTAGCACTTCAGCTTTTTCCTTTGCTAGATGAGATATTTCTAAAAAGTCGAGTATCTCCATTGCTTTCTTAGCAAACGTAAGTTCTTCTTCCTCCCAAGTAGATTTATGGAGTAACTTCCTAAAAACATCTACTAGTACTTTTTTTAAATTCTCACCTGGATGAAACTGTGATGCGATAAGCATGTTTTCTAGGACGGTCAATTTCGGGAAAATTTGAGTAACTTGGAAGGTACGTACTAATCCTTCCCGAGCAAGTAAATGCATCTTTTGGTCATTGATGATTTTTCCTTCAAAAAGGATATTACCAGTAGTCTCTTCATCCTGGGATATGACATTTGTTATCAAATTGAATAATGTACTCTTACCTGACCCATTAGGACCTATTAATCCAATAATTTGTTGTTTTTTCAGAGTTACACTCACGTTTTTTAACGCTTGAAGTCCACTGAAATTTTTATTTACATTTTGAGTTTCTAATACTGCGATTTTAATCACCTACCTACTCGATCATCATTTCCATCGGCTTCCTCGATAACTGAATCTGTCTTATTAACATGCTCTGAAACAGCTAACTCAGCCACTGTTTGTATTGGACGTTCTGGAAATATACCTTTTGGACGATATATAAGGAATAGGATTAATAATATGCCAAAAAAGAATTGTGGGTAATATTCGGGAGGATTAATTACAACTATTTCTTGGAAAAAGGATATAGGGTTCAGTGATAAAAGAAAATCTCCTATGATTGGTATATGACTTGAGATTTGTTGGTAGAAATCGCTTAATGGGTTCAGAATCCCAACTATTCGACTAACAAGCGTGTCAATATCTCCCGTTAACGTTCGGGATATATATTCAATACTCCACACAAGCAGACTTCCGAAAATTACGCCCCTGTTATTTCCTATTCCCCCAATAATCACTATTATCCACAAGAAGAAAGTATAATAAGGAGGAAATCCATCAGGGGAAAATCCAACAATATAAAGTGCCCAAATTCCTCCTGCAAGTCCTGCGAGAGCACTACTCACAACAAATGCTTTGATTCTGTATTCAACAATGTCAACACCAAGACTTTCTGCAGCTAGATCATTATCGCGAATTGATTTCAATACACGTCCAAATGGAGAATTATATATAATTTCCACAAACAGATAGACAAGAAGGAACACAGCAGTGATAGAAAAGAGAAAGAGGAAGTCAGCAATTAGGGTTGATGGTAGAACAATATTCCCTAAGACTAGGTCGGAAGTAATATTTGATCGGAAGATATTTTCTACAGTTAAACCCAAAGTTCCTCCTGCTTCAGATCTATTTTGAGGCCATGCTATCCACGTTTCTGCCCGTAATACTGTACGTACGATTTCACCTACTGCAATAGTAGTAATTGCTAGATAGTCTTCTCTCAGATCTAATGTTGGTAAGGCAAGGAGATATCCAAAAAACCCTGCAACGACCATACCAATAGGAATTGCAATAAAAATTGGAAATTTGAACAAATACATCAGTCCAGTAGTGTAACATCCCACCATAAAAAACGCGATTTTTCCAAAATTAGAAATCCCAGTTACTCCGACTTCAAGATTCAGAGATAGGGCTGCAATGCCGAAAATACCTGCGTAAGAAAATAATGGGAGCGTCAAGTTCAGTGGATTTGGAATAACAAAAGATAGAAGAAAAGTTAACAGGATAAAGGATGAAAACCAACCTCCAATAATCAGTAGAATTCTATGACCCTTTAGGTATAATCTTGATGTTTGCATTTTAATTTTCTCCTAACGATCTTTCGCCAAATCCTCACCATAGATACCTGTAGGTTTAATTAACAAAACCATTACTAAGATCATAAAACCAATTGCTACCTGATAGAGCTCACCTAATAAACTTGGTTCCACATTAAAAACATGACTAGACAAATCACCAAGAATGATAGGTATTTCGAGTCGAATCTGTCCAAACGTTGTAGTTCGCATTGTAGAAATTAAAAATGCACCAAAAACCTCTGCAAATCCAATAATATAACCAGCCACAATTGATCCTCGATAACTACCAATTCCTCCTAGAATTACTACCGCGAATGTTGGTAACAACAATAAAAATCCTCTGTCTGGAAAAAGTGTCATATTAGCTAAGAATCGCAATACTCCACCCATTCCCGCTAAACCAGCTCCGATTACCCAAACTAATGCAATAATAAGCCCTTTCGAGATTCCAGAGGCTTGGGCGAGATCAGGATTATCAGCCATTGCACGCATAGCCTTTCCAAGTTTTGTGCGTGTGATTAGCAAATCTATCATAATTACAAATATGATTCCAATAATAATTACGAGTACATGAAGGTCATATAATGTTGGTTGACCCAAAATTTGAAGGGAGTGTTGCGAAAACGATTGTGAAAATGCATCAGTAAGTAAAACTCGTATGATAAATGATACTCCAATACTAGCAATCATTAACGTCATAGGCGTTGCATCTCGAGCACGTAAAGGACGAAAAACTAGAAAATCGACAACTAAGGCGAGGAAAGCACTCGCAAGACAAGCAACTGCCAGATTAACAATTAGTAAAGGAATAAATGGTATTATTACGAAATTTATCCCGAGGACTGTACTCAAAAATTCTTCCAAAAACACTAGCAGTGGAGAGACAATCGGCTCAATCGAGGTTACGATATTAGTAAACCCAGCATCAGTTAAAAATGCTTCTAGTGCAACTAGGAATGGTGGTAACCCAGTTATAACAATATATGGACCATAAACAACCAATTCTCCATGAGAGAAATTAGCAAAATTCAGAATTTTGAACGTTAGGGAGAGACCAATCCCGAGAAGAATATAGATACTACCAATAAAGAATGAACTTCGGAAGATGATAAGTACAATATCCACACCAACCTCAGGAAGCCCATAAGACTCGAAAAATAGTAAGTAGGATCTCAAAAAAACAATTAAGAATATGGGAAACGGAAATGCAATAAATTTCCATGAAGTTTGTTCTTTCAAGCTTACAAGGAAAGCCTGAAAATCTACTTTCGGTGTAACCAATTTCAGAAGTAGTGGCCCAATTAATATTTCAAAGAGAATTCTTTGGTTTAGATTTACAACTGAAGGAAATGGAAAGATCACACCTAAGAGAGAAAAAGTAGGCCACACTAAAACCACTTTAGAACCCAGAAAATCTAAGGGTATTATCAAAGTCAACCCTAATCCAATAAGGAATATCAACAATAATATTGCCTGAGAATTGACTAGATTTGCTAATGAAGTTTTTAAAGTAATCCGTTGCGAAAAATATTTAACTATCTCAGCTTTCCAGACGTATAGAATGGCCATTAGCCCATAAATTATATATAAAACTGTATATGAAGTGTCTGAAACTCCAAATAAGGAATTATTCAGAAAAAACGCAAAGAATCCCAATCCCCCGAACAATAAAAAGATTAAACCCCAAACTGTAGACAATATTGTAGCTTGACGTTTTAGATTAATATCGGATTTAATCCTTTGAAAACTCCAAACGATTAATAGAATCCCGAAGAAAATTTCTAATCCAATTTTAATTTTGAAATTAGTTATTGCTGGGTAGGGAAAGTTAATTCCTATTTCAAATTGTTTCAAACTAATCCTTGCACCAGAGCTAATGAGTTCTAGTGGTACAATGACTAATAACCCTATTCCAAGGATGAGAGAGAAAATTGAAAATATGTTGTGACGAAAGATAACAGCCAATGGTGTAGTCATCTGATACACTTTTTGAGAGAAAGCAGGAATTCTTTCACGCCAGGTGTACACAAATAGCACAGGGCCGTATACAAGGCAAAAATACGTAATTATATTACTTGAAACTCCAAATAGTGGCATATCCAACACAGAACTAAATACTCCAAGACAACCGAAGATAAAAAAGACGAAACTCCATAATAATGCTAGTAATTTGATTAGAAAACTAGTTTGATAACGAGTATTCAGTTTAGGAATAGACCACAATAGAACTAGAGGTCCTAAGAAGAGCTCAATGAAAATTCTTGAACTAAAATTTTGTATGTCAGGATAAGGTATTACTGTTCCATTAAGTAGCATCTCACTCCAAACTATTACTATTCCAGAAGTAAGCAATTCAAGGGGAAGCACTAGAATTAATCCTGTTCCTAGCAGAAAAAAAAAGCGGATAACAGGTTTGGATTGTAAGGGGGACTTGAAAGAACTCGTACTCATATTTAGTTCACGCAAACACTTTGATTTAATGGTTAACTTTGTTATTGGTTATTATTCATCAATTTTTCTAAAAAAAAAAGAGAATTGAGAAATGAAACCACTTTTAAGGTTTCTATTTCTTCTGTTTTCTCCTTCGTAGTCTGGATACAACAACCCATATTCCAAATAATGCAGTAACTATGGGAATTGCTTCAAAACCTGGTGTAGCTGTAGTCGTTGTTGTTTCCTCGGGTTCTGTGGTAGTAGTTGTCGTTTCTCCAGGTTCAGTTGTAGTTGTCTCTAATTGGAAATTCTCTGGATCTACAAAATTATTGTATAGTGTAACACCATCTGCTGCAGTCCAATTTCCTACAGCGTGTACTGAACCATCTTGGAATTGCCAAACATCATACGATGATTGGGTAACATCTCCAAGATTTGAAAATGTTTTATTTCCTGTGGCACCAACGTACCCCTTACCTGCTGCTGCCATTTCAGCGTTAATAAGGGCACCATCATAAGAACCAGCGGCCTCGATAGCATAAGCACCAACCATCAATGCATCATAGGCAAAATCAGAGAACAAACTAATTTGTCCACCATAATAGGCAAGACCTGCTGCATTGAGGGCTTGTAAACTGGCGTTATAGTCATCAAACCTACCTTCACCTGTACCAAATGAATGAGGGCGAGTTCCCAAAGTATATTGAGCATCTTGCACTATAGTAGGTGTTGTGTGACTAGAATTGAGAAGAGATGCATCAGCAATACCATCTGTTCCAAAAACAGGTAAATCTACTCCTGCATTACGAAGTTCAGTTATAAATGAACCTCCATCTGTAATATAGGAAATCAATCCAATTGCTTCAGCGGTAACTGCAGCTTTGATTGATGTTACGGTAACAGAGAAGTCAGTAGTCCCTGGTAAATAGCTGATTTGGTTCATAACATTTCCACCTAAATCACGGAAAGAGGCTTTTAAACCATCACCAAAACCAGTTCCATAATCATCTCCACGGTGGACAATTACGATATTTTCATATCCAGTATCATTCAATAAAGCAGCTAAACCTTCTGCTTGTAACGCATCTGTTGGAACAGTTCTCCAGAAGTAATCAAAAGATGAATCAGAAAGCATTGCTGCTGTAGACGCATATGAAATCTGGACTATATGATCATCTTTTGCTCGTTCGGCCACGGCTCTAGAAGCGGACGATCCTGCCGCACCAATAATTAATTCAACACCAGAAGCTTTTACTGCTTCGTAGGCTACAACTGCTGCAGCTTCTTCTGCTTTTGAGTCTTGGATATTTAGTGTAACATTGAAGCTAAAATCACCTGAGCGATTGATCTCCCAAGCTGCTGCTCGTACACCATCTAATAACCCTTGTCCAAGGGATTCGAGTTCTCCTGAAATAGGCGCTAAAACTCCAATCTCATAAACAACAGTAGGTGATCCAGATGGTGAATTTACAGAAACTGGTTTTGCTTGAACGGCAGACAATCCACTTAATCCTAGGAGAAGGAGTGTCATACCGATCATCAACATTTTTTTATATGTTTTCACATTTTTCACATCTTTTTCGATTATGAAGATTTCTTTTACCAAATGTTAATAGTGATACTTGACTCATTCAAGATATTCCAAAAACATAACCCCTAATCATCGTGATCAGTAATTGGAGTGAACTCAAGTCCCAGAAATTCTAAGATCAAATCGTAGATAACCCTCCTTAACCCAAACACCCAGAAGACATCAGAAAACTCATCTATTCGGTTTGGATTAAGGGAAGCTCACTGGCATTAATAAAAATACCAGTGCCACATAATCTCAATAAATCTGCTATCAAGCAATCCGAATCGAATCATTAACATTCGAGGAAAATCCTCTAAAAACACGGTATATAAGACTTGTTTATATTGCAATTACATTTTCACAATATGGGTGTGCTTGAGATCGAATTTACTACATTATCACTCATATTTCTGGTAATATTTATTTGCTGCAGTTACCGCTTTTGATGTATCAACAGCTATACGCTTCTGCCACCAAAAAGTATCAATAGCATAGAAGAATATCGCTGCTAGGAAAAAGAGAAATGAGACTGAATCAATGGGTTGTTGTACTAGTAAGTCATAAGTTAACTTCGCAGCCATAATTATTAAAGAATAGCCAAATGAAAGAAAGACGTAACTTAAAGTATCAATATATAGCCAATTTTTGATCCAATTAACCCCTGCGAATTCGATATATGATCCTACAAAAATTGCTATGAAAAGTAAACCTAGTTCATCTGCAAAATAAAAGGCAAAGAAGGCGCAAATCGCCCGAAGATATAAGAAATATTGATCTCTCCGTGTTTCACCAAATCGTGCTTCGAAGAAGATCATCGGGAGTATTAATAAGACTCCAGGAAGAAAGAATTGATCCACTGGAGCCTCAACAACTCGACTTATCGACAAAGTAAATATACTTACCATTCCCCATGCAAAACCTACATAGTAAGAGTAACCAAAGGAAGAATCCCAAGGGTGGTACTTCCACTTTTTTGAACTCACACCCCAGTAATCTGTTATGTACCCAAGAATCAGGCCAAACCAAAAAAAAGACCAATACTGTAACTCTGGCTCAAAAACGATCTCATAAAGAACCATATATAGGATTCCCAATCCTAAACACAGCCAATCATTACGGGTTTTGTTGTTCAGCCATAGTACAAATGGAACACCGAATAGAAAAAACCCTAAGTCCCATAAAGGTATCAAGGGCTCAAATTCCTCTGGTAGCAACATGAATAAGTCTCTCTTCAAATTTAACTGGAAAAATAAAGTTTGATTTGCTTGCTAGTTCGTGAAATTCCCTAGTAATTCGATATTTCACAGTTTAGAGCAGAGATTTTTAATACTATTGGGGAACTACTAAAGTTCATCTAGTTATTTTTCCTATAGGTTTGATATTTCCATCTTCGTAGGAGAATTTTTATTGATAAGCCTATTTTTCTCCCAATTGAGAAAATAATTGACAGGAAATTCTAAGTGTTGGCTATGGTATCTGTAATTGATGAGAAAGAGTTTGCAGAGAAAATCAGGTCGAATCTTGCGACTAATAATCCCCGTCCTTTAGTTGTTGATTGTTTCACTGATTGGTGCCCTCCATGTAAGGCCTCTGCTCCTGTTTATAAAACACTAAGTGAGAAATATACGGGAGCAGACTTTGTGAAGATAAATGTGGACAATAATCCTGGCGTTGCTCATAAACTGAATGTTCAAGGAGTTCCTACATTCGCTATATTGCGAGGAAATAAACTTATTGCTAAGATAGTTGGCGCAGATATGCGTAAAGTTGAGAAGAAAATCAAAGAAGCCCTTGAAAATTCATAATTCTTGAATTTTCATTATTCAAAAGATTTCTTTTTTGTAGTATTCCACTAGATTAATTTTGAGGTTTAATCTACCTCCTTCGCTACGTTTTAATTTTCCATGCCGTCTGCCTTATCAGGTAGCGAGTTCTGATTATGCCATCTACTGATTATTACAAATCGCTAGGCGTCTCAAAGAATGCTTCTAAGAGCGAAATAAAGAAAGCTTATCGCAAATTAGCATTGAAATATCATCCTGATAGAGCCTCAAAAAGTGGAATTGACCCAAAAAAAGCTGAAGAGAAATTCAAAGAGATCTCAGAGGCTTATTCGATATTATCAGATGAGAAGAAACGGCAACAATATGATCAATTTGGGCCAGATTACTTTTCAAAATTTAAGGGGCAAGGAGGATTTCGCACTACAGTCGATCCGTTTGAAATTTTCTCACAATTCTTCGGAGGGTCTTCAGGGGGATTCTCATTTCAGAATATGGGTGGTTCACGATTTTCAAATTTCCAAAGACAAGCTCAACCTCAAAAGGGATCAGATATTCAGATTCCATTCAAGGTTTCTACTTCTGAATTAGCTATCGATGGAACTATCTTAAAAAAGGTTATTAGTCTGAAAAGACGTTATTCTGATGGCACAGAAAAGGTAGAAAAGATCCGAATACCCATCCCAAAAAATGTGACGGATGGGAAAACTCTACGAATCCCTGAAAAAGGAAATCATGGAAAACAGGGGGGGCCAAATGGTGACTTATTGGTGAAAATTTCCCTTGTTGATGATATTTTAGCCATTCCAATATCAGTATTTCTTGCTATCCGAGGTTCAGAAGGATTGTCAATTAAATCTCCATCTGGTGATAATTTAAGAGGAATAGTTCCCCCTAATACACAGGAAGGAGATCTATTAGACTTTACAAGTGATCTCGGGACTGTCAAAAAAATTCGAGTTGTATACCGATATCCCACGAAATTAACAGAAAAGCAAATCTCACTATTGAATGAATTAATTGAGTAGAATTGAATATCTTTGATATTTTAAGAAGAATTACGTTATTTTTTCGTTCTGGCCTTTAAGGTGTATGTTGATGATCGTTCTTCTTCCAATATCATTCAGAATATTCTCAAATCCCTCTTTATTGATTTCTTGAACTGTATAGCGGTGGGTAGGCCTTATATGATGATAAATGTTATCCCCAAGAAATAAAAGGACAAATTTAACAGAATGACTTCCCCAATCGGTTTTAATAATTCTTGAAACTATCCCCACTGATACCCCCGATGCATCACTAATACTTTCATCACAGTACGATTGAAAATTCGGCCATTGAGTAAATGGTCCAACTATCGATAACCTTACTACAATTTGCTTCATTTTTCGCACCACCGCTAGATCGATTATGTTTTAGTTGGTTGATTTCTTTATAATGATTTGATTACACAGAATTTATTTTGATTAGGGATTTTAATTAGTTTCCGAATTAGGTGTGATAAACATGGTCAATTTTGTCCGACAAAGTGGAATAACTCGTATTCGCCGACCTCTCTCAGTCTCAGACTTAAAAAGCTAATTTCCCCCACGTCCCCTAAAGAGAGGTGATGGAAAAAAAGAAACAATGGTTCCTCAGTCAAACTCTCTTGTAACTAAGTTAGACGATTTACCTGTCATAGGCAAGTGAAGTTCGACCGTATCAAATAGAAAGGTTGATGAATTTGCGAGAGCGAAAGTATATGGGTGTCAAGTAGTCCCTCGAAAGCTCCCTCTCCCTAAGAGACGGCTTTTTCCGGATAGCGGATGTGTGACTCATCCTGTCCAGAACTAGTTTTCTACTAGTTGTCTAACAAATTTAGTCATAGGAGTTTATAACCACCTGTTCTTTCGAAATCTTTGAAAGCAACTTCATCACACCTATTTAGTTACGTCAGTTTAAGAAGAACGGTAGCCCTTATGACCTATCGACGTGAGACCTGGAATCGTTTTTTACGTACAATTCTAGAGAGAATCCCTCCATTAATAATAAATTACTCACAGTCTGATCAGGATTTAATTAATTCCGTGTTTGAAATTCTTTCTCAGGGAAATGTGAGTACACAAGAGGACCGAGAAAAGTTTCTGACGAGTATGGATAAATTCGTGAAAGAAAATATTAATAGCATTGAATATTTCCAAGCACCCTTCTTATGGTTTTCTAGCACCTTTTTCCTTAATGCTCAGCGCCTTCTAATTGAGGCAAGATTTCACGCTGATGATTTTATTCAATACTTAGTGAAAGTCTTACGAGGGGACTCTCACAATCAAGGTTTCTTTCAACTTCTGCAAAATAAAATTCCCCTCCAGGATCTTAAATGGGAATCACTACAATACTACTGTAATGAGATATATGACCCCTTAACAAAGACCCAAATTGAGATCTTAAGAATCATTTATTCTATGGTTAAAACAGACCCTCTACGCGCTATGGATCAACATTTTATTACCCGTGAAATTGCACAGAATATTCAAGTCACTAAACAGTTCCGGGGACTTCACCATTTATTTTCCCGTCTTGATGCAAGATGGGGAGTTTGGATGTTTTCTGAAGCTTTTGGACTAAGTATGTTACAATTTAACATTATTTTGTCGGATACGCAAAGTTTAGAGGATACTATCGATTTTCTTTCTCCTGAAAGTGTGGTTCTTCAAATGAGTAACATATACAATAATCCTAATAACCCTGAATCATATTTTGGGTTTCTTTATGTTCCTAATGATACTGCTTCTCAGTTAATAGCCTATCTTGAAGATCAGCGAAATACAGGCCATTTTGCAGAGCTTCAAATTAATCCAGTGCTTACCAATCAAGCAGGCTCATCGCTTGCTTTGTATGTACCAGAAAGTGGTTGGGAAAACACATATATTCCAATTGATATAAGAGATTCAATTGAAAGCAGAAGAACTATCAAGCCTAAAGAAATCGTTTCATATTTAGGATATGTTACTCCTCAACTCTCAAATAATTTAGATTATAAGGTTTTGGAATCTCCAGAGCAGGCTATCCAGTTATATATTAAATCTTCCAATGCATTTTCTTTTGGGAACCTTCCTATTAAGCGAGGTGAAGATTATCATAATTCTATATTTTCTCAGTCCGACCTTGCTCTACTAGCAAAATTTTTCTCTAAAAACATCGCTGGTCCGACCTTTACTGTGAGAAATATCCTCAATGAATATTCTCTTGATATGTATTGGATTGAGATTCCTGCTAAATGGGAGTGTACTGCATTCACTTTCTTACATCTCTTGCCTTGGTCTTCAGTTCTAACTACTATCGATAAGACAATATTGATAGCTCCGCTGTCTTCAAATATTCTCAGATGGATAAAAACATCACTAGAATGGAATATCTCACCAATTCATTCAGTTTTCCGTTCAAGAAGTTTAACAGAGGAATGGTACAATTTTCAGGAAGAGGTTTGGAACCCTCCACGATTTTTAGGAGGATAATAATCTTCTAATACCTAAAGACCTATAGAATAGATGATTTGTTTTGAGAATCTTTTTATAGGAATAAGGCAATAGCAATCTGTCAGACAACTGTTACATACTCTTATGATTAAGCAGGAGTTACACAAATCATGGTTAGATTAATATTCAAAAATCGAACATTTTCAGAAGGTAGAGAGGAATCTGGAGATGCCGTTTTAATTTTAGATGAGGCTACTCAAACGGGAAAATTAGAGTATTCACCAGATATCGGACTAGTTATGCGTAGAACTGCACGAAGACAAGCGGAAAGTATCTGCAAATCAGGATTCTTACTAGGGAATGGAAAACGCCTAGGAATCGGTTTTAAGCTTGAATCCGAGGAAGATTCAATTGCTGATCGATTAACTCAAATAGGCCACGAATATCGGTAAATTGGCTACCAATGTCTAGTGTTGATACGTTTAAGGTTGTTATTTGTGGAGACTTCGCAGTAGGTAAGACCACTATTGTGAAAACATTTTTAGATGAGGATCAAGCTTTTGTAGAGGGATATAAGCCAACAATTGGAGTAGACATTGGACGAAAGAGTTTCATTCTAGATTCTCAGACGATAACTTTTCAGATCTGGGATCTCTCTGGCCAGCAGAGTTTTAAGATGATTCGTCCTCAATTTTATAATCGGAGCCATGGAGTCATATTAGTTTTTGACATGACAAGAAAAGAATCCTTTACAAACCTTCCATTATGGTTAGATGAAATTCTTGGTCAAACAGATAAGATTCCATTTGTATTAGTTGGAAATAAATTAGATTTAGTTGAATCTGCTGAAGAAGCTATATTTCAGCAAAAAGCTACCGAATTTGCAAACAATGTTTCTTCTCTTACGGGATTTAGGACACCATATATCCAGACATCAGCTCTTAAACAACTTAATTGCATTGATCCGTTCCTTTCTCTAGGGAAACTTATTATTAAGAATTAGATTTACCTGGTTTTTAGCAGGTGAACACTTTTCGAATCCTTACTCTATCGGATATTCATGGTAATATAAAGGCTACATCTCGACTAGTCGACCAATTAACTAGCCATAATATTACTATTGACTTAATAATAATAGCTGGGGACTTACCAGCCACAACATCATTGAGAGTTATGGGGCGATATATGTTAAAGCATCCTTTTCATGCTTTATCAAAAGAGAAATACACTCAATGGGTTTACAAGAGTAAAGGAAGAGATTATTTCATCAAGAAACAAATATTATCGATCGATAAAGTGTTAGGTTTACTTTCAACATTAAAATCTCCCATCATATATATTCCTGGAAATGTGGATAGTTTTGAAGCAATAGAATACATCCAGGGATGGAACAAGGGAAGTATACACATACTTGATTCTAATCCATTTCTAAACCTTGGTTTAACGATTGTTGGTACAGGTGGTGCTATCAAACCCCCATCCTATGTTGTACCACTATGCGACTATGAATTTAATGAAATCGATTATAATTCGAAATGGATTGATTGTTTAAATGTAATAACTCAAAAGATATCAGAAGCTAATACGAAAGTCGATATCCTAGTAACCCAT
>JAEOTC010000112.1 GCA_016840035.1 Candidatus Hodarchaeota archaeon
ACTATCATACTATGGATTATGATTCAGAATCTGATGTAATCGTTTCCTATGGGGGTAAAGATGGGTATCCTGATGGTGTTTTCACCGATGAAACCTGGATCTTTCACTCACCTATCGATTTCCCTACTGCTCCTAGTAATTTTGAAGCAATACTTTCAGCTTCTGGTGACACAGTACAATTAAGTTGGGATCCACCATTAATCACACCTAATCCATCAATATCTAGTTATATTATTTATCGCGGGATAGAATCAGGAGTTCTCAATGCATTGCATGAAACATCAGAATTAAGCCATGTAGACAATTCAATTATTGAAGGAGAGACGTATTATTATGCTGTGTGTGCAAAAAATTCAATTGGAGAGGGGGATTTATCATCAGAATCGTCAATTGTTGTCCCTGAAAGTACATCAACTATTACTTCAGATACAACTACGACTACAACCGCCCCCAGCTCAACTCCCAGCTTTACTTTATTCCTTATTGGATTTTCCATGGTAACTTTGATTTTGTTGAAAAAGAAATGGGATAACTAAAAATCTATCCCTCTTTTCTTTATTAAGATTATAAGCACTAATCTGGGTTATATTTACTGACAATGAAGGCTACAATATAGGAACTCTTCTTAATAACCTAATTCAGATAAGATGTTTTCTCTCGTAATCTCCTTCCCATATAGTATATTTTCCCCAATCTGAAGAGCTGGCAGAGTATATAGTTCTCGTGTTAGAAATTTCGTTACAGCGCCAATTCGAAGAAAATTTAGATTCTTAAACTCATTTTCTAGTTCATTAAGTAATCGTCGGGGACGAATACAACGAGGACAAATCAGTGAATGATAAAATATAATCTCAGTCAATTAATTATACTCCTTTCTTATTATTTAATATGGACATGAGGGATCAGACGCCAACCAATTGCCAGTCTCCCCATAAGCAGTTACACGACATCCTCCACAGATAAACTTCTCCTGACAGTCGAAACAATTGCCCTCTATTCGTGAACGTTGGCGTACTTGATTTAAAACAGGATTATTGATCCAAATATTTTCTAATCCATCTTCAAAGATATTTCCTAGATTGAACCCAGTTGCAGGGGCACAAGGCAAAACATTCCCCTCAGGACTTATACCACAGTAAGTTAATCCAGTCGCACATCCGCCCAGATATTCTGCAAACTTCTGAAACAGACTTACTGCCGAATCTCCTAGAATATCCTGGTGACGTTCCTCAAATCCTACAACAATCTCGCTGATAGGAAATATTTCATGATTTGAAAGACGTGCACATTGGGGAGCAAAATATGTCATCCCCCGAGTCAATGGAACAACTCCTGTCTGATTCCGAGCATAATCAACGAAATTTTTCGCTAATTGATTCAAGAGTTGTTTTAGAACAGACTTACTCACATTGAGATGCTTCATGTGTATACCCCTTCCAACAGGAAGAATTCTTGAAACATAGAAACGAGTTACCCCTATTTCAGTTGCTAATTGAAGTAATCCAGGGATATCATCAATTGTTGCATTAGTCAGTGTATATGCCATAATTACTTCCTTAAACCTACCACTATTAACACAAGCTGTAATTCCTCTCAATGCTTTCGAATGTGCTCCTTGGACACCTCGGAAGTTATCATGAAATTCAGAGGATAAACTATCAACACTAATAGCAATTCCACTTACACCTGTATCCGCAATTTTCTCTGCAATTCTATCATCAATCATGGTACCATTAGTAGATACGGTACTAAGAAGTCCATGACTCGAAGATCGCTCTGCTATCTTGTAAAAATCTTTTCGAAGAAGTGGTTCCCCACCTGAGAAGCTTAAAGAAGCGACACCAATCGCTGCAAGGTAGTCAACTAATTTTATTGCCTGAGTAGTAGTTAGTTCTCTTACTTGAGTTTCCTGATCATAAACTGAATCTGAATAACAATGGGAACACCTAAGATTGCAGTTGTGGGTAAAATTCCACACAATAGCGATAGGAGGCATCGTAGGTTGGGGACGACTTAGTCCAAAATGCCCAATTCCTCTCAATAGTGCCTTTAAAGCGCGAGTATAAAGGGGATTCTTTGAGAAGAATTCTAACTTATCCGTAGTAAGACCTAGATATCTACTGAAAATTGATTGTGCTATTCTTATAGTAGGTAAACATCTCAGACAATAAGGTGGGGGATTTCCTTGCCATTTTGATATAATTGTATCTAAAGGTGTTCGATTGCAGCGTTTACAAGTACTCATGAGTGAACGCCCAAATGTTTGAATCAGAAATTTAGAGGGCCTTTTCTCAAGAAACTGAGGATTGAGTGAAGGAATCAAAAATAATTTCACCTAGATAACTTATCCTATTTACGAGGAAAATATCATAGATTATTTTTAACATATAAAGTTAACTACTGATACGTCAATAAGTGGTCCTCAATCTACATCCAGTTTTAGGATAGTTCTTCTCGGGTTTTCAGGTGTAACCTAACTTTTATTAAGAGATAAAGGTACTGAATAATCGAATCTTGAATTTCTAGTAGAGATCTAATCTTTAATCTGGTCCGTATTCATTCACAATAAATGTTGCTACATAGGAGCCTTTTTGAATAACCTCTGTTGAAATAGGATATGGATCTAGTTCCTTAAATTTGACATAATAACTCATGAAGGATGCTTTATGCAGGTTACTCATATTTAAGATAAAAATTCCCAAATCTTGATTGTTAAATTCGATATTGACTGAAAGAGACACGGTTCCTTCCCAAACACATTCTACATCACTGGGACATCTAGAATCTTCTAGGACATCTATAAACTTTAGTTTAATTCCATGATTTTTAATATTCGCCGATTCTCCAATGTGGAGAGAGAACTCAGAATTGAGAGGGTGGAAATTTTGATTAACGGGCTGTAGTATCATAACAAAACCAATCAATGTCCCAAAAATTAACGTAATTATTGAGATGATGACAAATAAAATACTTTTCATGAGCAAGGGTCTTTACACCAACTTAACTGGAATGGACTCTGGAAAATCTGACTGGATAAGTAATCGTCAATCATTTTAAAAGACTAAAGATTAGAACAATCACTTTTTTGATACCGAAAAGTCTCATTCATCAAAATGAAGATTATTCTAAGAGCGGACTTTGACTTACCCAGAATTGTTCTTCAACTCCACTAATTCTAAGGCGAGCTTGAAGAGCACCTATATGTAGCATTATATGCCTTAGGTTATACATCAAAGAACTGAATAAAGAAGATCCATGCCATTCAAAGATTGGATCAGCGAGTAAAGAATCGAGTTCTAGTGATTTAAAACCATCTCGTGCCTTACTACGAAGATCTTTGATATATTCACGTATTTCTTTTGGTGAAATTGCACTTTTCCATTCCTTGGGATGGAAATTCTCCTTTGATGTACGAAAATCTTCTGCTTGCTTAAACTTTGGGGTGAAGTTATCTCGTGCTTCTTTTGTTAAGCTTAAATAGAGATCTATAAAAAATAAGGTATGATATAACACCTTATAGATCTGAGGTCCAACCTGTTCATCATTCCAAAAATCATCAGGACAGACATCCATTATTTTCTCTAAAGTTTTAAACGCGGCTCCATATTGTTCAGTAAAGGCATTCATAATGATTGTTCGAGTTTCTAAATCTGACATTTTCATCACAAACTTAAAGCATTGAATTAAAAAGAATATTACAAATTTTGTCTTAATCCTATTCCATAAATATACATTTGGACAAACGCATTCGGAGATAGGTACAATGTCAGCTAAAGAAGAACTCGAATATTTGTTTCGGGAGAAAGGATTTCTTGATTTTAAATGGATTGATCCAGAGAAAATTGTGATAGCACCTGGGTACGTATGAAATGCACCTTTGGATGTCCTGATTACGGACAAAACGCCACTTGTCCCCCTAATACTCTTTCTGTGGAAGAATGTAAAAAATTTTTTAACGAATATAATGAAGCAGTGGTCTTTCATTTTGAAAAGCATATGGATGATCCAGAAGCTCGTCATGATTGGACCAAAACAGTGATCATGGAATTATTAAAGTTAGAAAGAGAAGTTTTTCTTAAAGGGAATGTTAAAGCATTTCTTTTACCTATGGACAGCTGTCATATATGTAAAAGATGTACTAGTGACTTGAAGAATTGTAATCATCCAAAACAATCACGACCTACCCCTGAAGGTATGGCCATAGATGTGTTCTCAACTGTTAAGCAGGTAGGTTATCCCATAGAGGTTTTAAAAGACTATAGTGATACTATGAATCGTTATGCATTTTTGATGATACAATGATTATCAAATTAAGTTCTCCTTCCTGAAGGTTTAAAAAGGAATTTATGTGTATTTAAGAACAAACTCTGAGAAATTGAAGTCTTCTAATTGATTGAACTCACTATTCTTGGACATGACTTAAAAGAACATTTACTTCCTTTACTAAAACAACGTATTGGGTTGAAATTTAATCGAAAATATCCAACAGAGGAAGGAGAAGTATACATTTTAATAGGTGAAAGCTATGCTTTTAGAACAGGAAGTGATCTGACTTCTACCGTAATCTTAGAATTTATCCATAATTCTGAAGTAACTTGCACGGTTTTAGCTTCTGGAGGAGCTGAAGGGTTATGCAAAATTGATTGGGGAGCCCAAGGTGCTAATGAACGAAGTATAGTTGATTCTATTCAACAACTTGCAGATCAGAACAGTTGGGCAATAAAATTTAACTCCGTTTGAACCTCATTGGGAACCTATCAGTTCTAAGAAAGGGATCTTAATCCCAATTCGATTCTCTCTGAGGAAAGTTTAGATAACCAGAAGAGATTTTCGGACTATGATGAAAGAAATTACTGATTATATTGAGAAATTACCCGAAGATAGGAAGGAGATTCTAACCACAATAAGAAAAATGATTTTTGACGAATTTCCAGGTGTAAAAGAGGAAATCGAATACAAAATGCCATCTTTCAAGTTTGAAGGCAAGACACTTGCCCATGTGGCATCACAGAAGCATCATATTTCTGTTTATATGAATACGTCACTTGTGGAAAAATACCGTAGCCGTTTGGAAGAAATTACCAACAAAAAGATTGGTAAAAGCTGTATCCGGTTCTCTAAACAAGAAAATTTTCCAAGGGATTTGATCCTTCAAATAATGAAAGAAGTAGCAAGTTTAGAATAGTTAAACTCACTCCTTATCGATTATGTAGTTTATAATACTCATCAACCATTTTTTGTATTTTGACTGTTGAACCGCAACTTGGACCATCGAGAAGAGGTTCCATAGTAAACCTTCGTGGAAGAGTATCATATTCCCGTTTTAGTCCGAAAGCCAAATTTAACTGGTACTCTCTTTCTATAGATTCACCAAGAATTTTCTTTAAATATTCAGAAGAATAATCAATACCTGTACCATAAGTTAACAATTTGGATGCATTTTCAAGATTTAAAATATCCATACAAAGACCGATATTTTTACACATTGTCATGCTATCGGTTAAAAGGGCAATTTTCTCAGAATAGGTTACCAATGCCGCTTTCCCTTCTTCTGAAAGTCTGTCAGCAGCTTTCTCGGTACCAAATCTTCTCTTCGCTTCGTCCCATCTTTCGGTCAATTCGAAAAATGGTTCTGCTCTAAGATGATCTCCTCCTCTGGAAGCTATTGCATAGGTTAAACCATATGCCTTCAATCCACGGGGATCACCACATATAATATCAAGCCCTTTCACTTGCATGACAAGATCTCTTACTTGGGCGCTAAATTTCTGAGAAAATTTTGTTGCTCCTTCTGCAAATTCATTACCAATCCCTTTACGGAAAGTTATCATCTCAACAATTTTCTTTATTTTTTCGCTTTCACCCCAGGAAATGGAGATGCCTCCGACATCTTCAGGAGTAATCAATCCTTTTTCTTGACACTCCATCAACCATCCAATCAATTCACAAGTTGAAAGCGAGTCCAATCCTACCTGGTTTAGGAAGAAATTCATTTCTAAGGAGAATTCTAAATCTGTTACTCCTATACGTGAAGTGAATCCACATAATGTCTCATATTCAGGGCCTTCTGCTTCATACTCATCACAGATATAATATCTTGAACAATGCAAATTACAATTGAAACATCCCTTATTTTTTACTTTGAATCGTTCAGCAAGCTTTTCACCAGAGATTTTATCCACATAATTACATACTCCTTTCTGAAAGTGATTGGTAGGGAGGATTCCTATCCCGTTCAAATCGGTCATAAGCATGGTCGTACCAAGTCGATAGCGTTTAGTATACTCATTATGGTCAAAAATTGCTTTTTTTACTGCCGTCACTTCGGATATAAATGCGAGAGGTTCAGCTACTTCTACAGAACGATCGCCACGGACTGCTATCGCTTTTAAGTTCTTTGAACCCATAACTGCTCCCATCCCTGTTCTTCCACTTGCCCTATTTCCACTGGAAATAATTGACGAATAGAGTACCTGATTTTCACCGGCTGGACCAATAGCTGCTACTTGTATTGCGAAATCTCTCTCGCGCTTACGAATTTCATGAGTAATGTCTACAATAAATTTCCCTTTGAGTTCGGTACATTCAACAAACTTAACCTCAGAGTTTGTTATCATTAAATAAAGTAATTCACTTGCTTTTCCAGTGATAATAATCTGATCGAATCCTGTTAATTTCATTTCTGGTCCAAACTGCCCACCAGCAGCAGAGTCACCTAGGATTCCTGTTAAAGGAGATTTAGCTGAAACCGTGAAGTAGGCAGATGCGGGTAAAAACGATCCAGTTAAGGGACCAATACCAAAGATCAGTATGTTCTCAGGACCAAGGGGATCACAATTTGGATTCAATTCTTCTAATAATCGTTTAGAATTCGCTGCTCTCCCTCCTATTACATCTTTAATCCATTTCTTTTGTAATTTCGCAATAATATATCTTCTCTCTGTAAGATCAATACGTAATATATTTCCTCCATATCCATATTCCAACATCATTTCTTCCTCCACTTACTCCTTACTGCTTCACCCTGTAATCTAATATATTGGGCATTTCTTTCACTAGGATTTAAGTTCTTTACTTCACCTTTGAAATCAGCAAAAGAGGGTTGTATAGATTCTTGAATGTAGGAA
>JAEOTC010000113.1 GCA_016840035.1 Candidatus Hodarchaeota archaeon
GTATTTGATTAGTATTGAGAGAAATAGATCTTATCGTATCTCTTCTGCTAAGAATGTCATGTAAGAGTTCTCAACGAGTAATCTTCCAGATTCTTATTGTAATAATCTGTAGAAATGTCTTAAATAAAAGTTTTTGCGTCTAAGTTATATCCAAGTTATAACTGTACATTCAATAGTTAATCGATTAAGGGAAAAGCTGGAGGAGCTCATGAATATCATTGATAACAAAATCTGCTTCCTTTACTTCCTCAAATCCGTATCCATAAGCGCATCCAATTGAAATTCCATGATTTACTTTTGCAGCGTCGATATCATGATGTCGATCACCTACGACTGCACATACTTTCGTTCCTAAATTTATCATTATTTGATTGATCATCCAATCCTTTCCCCTCCAATCGTGTTTCCCAGCAGCATACATTTCTAAAAAATACTTGTTTAAGGCGAATCTTTTAACAACAGCATCAAGATAATCGGCTCGTGCGTTTGTGCAAAGAGCTAGTTTATAACCTCGTGTTTTCAATTGCATTAGAACTTCTGGTACTCCCTCAAACAGCTCACCACCTCCCCATTCAAGCGTTTTCACTTCTGCATTTTCAATACAATCAGCAAAACCGTTAATTACATCCTGAGGTGCGCTTTCGAGAAGTTCACGATAAATGTCCATTGAATGTTTTCCAAACTGTGAAAGGATCTTTTCATCAGAAGGAAATTCCAGATTGTAATGAAATTCATCTACCAAGATGGATAAACAATCTTGAAATATGGGTAAACTAAATGTCTCACCTTTGAATAGAGTTCCATCAAAGTCAAATATTATTGTATCAACTT
The DNA here is from genome assembly GCA_016840035.1 of Candidatus Hodarchaeota archaeon. Classification (GTDB taxonomy): domain Archaea; phylum Asgardarchaeota; class Heimdallarchaeia; order Hodarchaeales; family Hodarchaeaceae; genus Hodarchaeum. The sequence continues at coordinate 832 of JAEOTC010000113.1, forward strand.
TTGAAAGCTGATCATCAAGCTCCACGATCTTCACTTGTCCTTGAAATATGGAATTTCTCTATGAAGTGTTCAGATATGGTAAATCCAATGTGGGTACTAATGATAGGTCGATTTCAAACGCAACTGTAGGCATGTAGATCTGCCAATTTTCGAGAATGGTAGGAGATACTTCACCAATGGTTCCAATCTTCTTCTTCCCTAACATAATATTCGCAGTTCTTCCTACCAAATATTCGGATTCCTCAGTTTCTTCTAATGAAATTTCTATCCCTAACTGGATTGCAAGTGTATCAAGAATACTGTGTGCATTTTCAAAAGAAACATCTGTGTCTGTTAATACTACTGCTGCATTTGTTGAGGTATAAACCTTCTTCTTTTCTTTACTGACTATTTCTCCTACCTCAAAAACATACTGTGGATACTCATTGTGAGTATTTTTGGATAAAAAGTCAAGTAAATTGGGGAGAAGTCTTGAGCGTAATACTGAATATGTTAGACTCACTGGATTCTCTATTTGGAGATTATTTTTTAAATCCGTTGTTTTTAACCCCATTTTGTCTGCAAGTTTATCTGGAGCAGTTAAGGTGAAAGTAAGTACTTCTTGCAAAGCACATCCGCTTAAAATTTCCCTAACGTAATTTTCACTCATTGTTCGCTTGGATAATTTGCCTGCTGTTATAACCTTCCATTTAGTTGGTTCAATGCTCATATAACCATAAGCAATAGCTACCTCTTCCGCTATGTCTACCCAATGCATGAGATCTACACGATAAGGAGGGTATTTGATCAGTAATGAATTTTTTCTTTTTACCACGTCAAAGCGTCGTTTTTGTAGTAACTTAACCATATCAGTAGCCTTTAAATTCAAGTTAAGATATTTTTCTATATCTTTTGGATTCACAGTGATTTCTAATGGTTCTGTATTCGGTGTAATTTGCACTTCTTGTGTATCTAGGTAATCAGGAGGATAATGAATTTCAACACTGTAAACTTTGCCACCACGATCTCGTAAAGCCTGAGAAATAATTGTCGTAACCGCATGAACAACCTCTAGATTTGTTCCAGTAACTTCGATTAAAACATCATTAGTTTCTTCAGTTACTCTTCCAACATCATTAGAGTTGATAATAGGAGGCATAGAAAGGACCATACCTCTATGATCGCGTAGTATAGGAAGGTCACCCTTTTTGGGAAGGATATCTCTAAACTCAATACCCTTCTCATGTTGATCAAGAATTTCATCTAATGTGAGTTCTTTTACGTAATTTAAGGGTACAAATGAAAAAGAACGTGAAATTAACTCATACTGAATGGGACTTTCAAGCATTGTTATGTTATAAATTCCAATTGAGGATCGTTTTCGTTTTCGACCGTAAGAAAAATCAACTTTTTCCTGCAATTGCATCAGCTGTTTTATAAGAAAATCTGAAAACTCCAATCCTCTAACAATAGCAGCTCCAATATATGGACGAACAGTTTTCAATCTTGGATCGACTTTGATGACATAACCACTTGGTTCAGCAGAAATATCAGGTAGACCTGATTTAGCCCCTGTTATTCCTTTCACTTCTCGAGTCAAACCTTCTACTCCCCAGCAGTCAGGACGATTAGATGTTTTACAGTCTACTTTGATTAAATCATCATCCAGATCATGTTCTTCGATTTCACACTTTGCATAGCTGAATAAATCATCAAGCTCCTCAATAGTAGTTCCGTAGGGAAGATCAAGTATCGATAATACATCATCATACGATATTTTATAGCTAACCATGTTTTTATCTCCTATACTATAGGAACTGTCCGTAACCACTCCAATCGATTTGTAAACAATTCACGGATGTCATTAATCCCATGTTTAACCATGTATAGTCTATCAACACCAATTCCCCAAGCAATAACGGGATCCTTTATTCCAAATGGTGTGGTGACTTCTGGTCGGAAAATACCAGCTCCTCCAAATTCTATGAATCCTAGTTCTGGGTGTAAAGCACTGAGTTCTACTGAGGGACTTGTGAACGGATAATAATCAGGACGGAATTTAACTTTGGTAGCTTCAGCAACTTCTACGGCGAAAGTTTTCAATATTCCTAATAAGTCTCTAAATGTAATTGATGGATCACACACGATTCCTTCTAATTGGTTAAATTCTGAAAGATGAGTTGCATCTACCGAATCTGGTCGATAACAGCGTGCTATTGAGAAGTACTTGGAAGGAATTTCTAAGTTGTATAATGTCCGTGCACTAACTGATGTTCCCTGAGGTCTCAATAATAGAAGGGAGGCTTTATTCGGACTCCACTTATAGCGCCATCCTCGAGAACCAACAGGTTCACCTGTTTCATGAACTGTTTTTACTGCCTCAACTAATTTCTTATCTTTTGGCAGATTTCCTTGTGCTGGATCTTTTATTGCATAAACATCAGTTGGTTCACGGGCAGGATGATCTTGTGCTGCATAAAGTGCATCGAAATTCCAAAATTCAGTTTCGACTATTGGTCCACGCATCTCAGAAAATCCAAGGCCGAGAAGTTTTTCCTTCACTTCCTGTAAAAAGTGAAGATAGGGGTGTTTTCTACCAATAGGAATATGTTTAGGACGTGTACCGATTTTATATTTCTTTAGTTGTAATGAACGCCATTCTCCAGTTCGGATTTGTTCCGGTGTCAATTTCGAAACAGTTTGAACAATATTAACTTTGGGAAGAGTCTTCAATCCCAGAGGAGTTATTTCAACCATTGTCTTTTGTCGTTCTTTTAATTCTATGAGCTTTCTACGCACCAACTGAGTGACAATATCTTCAGGTGTTTCAGAAGTAGGATCCTGTGCAATTTTCTGAAGTGAATCCTCTAACTTCTTATTTATTCTTTTTACAGTTTTTGCTAATGAAACCTGTCCTTTTTCAATAACTATTATGCCCTCCTTTCTTAATTGACCAATAGCTGCATTTACTGCCTGTTTCGGAAGACCTGTTGCTTTTGCAATGGATGAAAGAGTGATCTCTCTTTTTTGTTGTAAAAATTCTAGGAGTTCATTTTCTGGTAGCCCTGCTTCAACAATTCGTACACCTTCGTCAGTTAATTCAAGAAGAGTCATGATGGAAGTAAAACGGGAGACTAAATCTTCCTTCATGAGTTGAAACATAAGTAATTCTGCTTTTGCTCTAGGGATTTGCAGTATTTCTGCTAGTTCATCTAAGGTTTTTTTCCTGTGTTTACTTACAGCTTCCAAAAGCTGATACATTTCCTGTGTAATAGATAAAGGACTTTTAGTCACTTTAGAAAACTCCTTCTTACGAATCCTTACGTAAGTGTTTGAAAAGTAAAATGAGAATAAACTTTTAGGACATTCCACCAATGTTCTGTATAAATCTATAAAAGACATTGCTTAGGAAGATGAAGTCAAAATAGGTTTTAATCAGATCATTGGTTAAAATGGAGAAAGGTGCATATGGAAATATCAAAATCGTTGATAAAATTATATGGTCCTGGAATTCCGCTTGCGTTAAGAATCCTTAGAAGAATTAGAACTGAACTTGCTAAAGGGGAAAAATCTAATCTTATTGCAAAAATTGCTCAGGCACATCCTTATATCGGAGAGGAAGCAGATTATGAGTTTATATGGAGTAATATTCCGAATACTTCAGATATCATATCATTGATAGAAGAATTGGATGTGAGATTACTTGAAACTGAGGCCAAATTCACGATCACTACAAAAGTCCCAGACGAGGATAAGCTAATTTATGATTTTAATTCTCCTGAGATTACTGGGGCAGCGTATACTTTTCTTCGCATTTATGGACCGAGTCTATCCAAGGCTATTAATCTCTTGAATACAACGATAATATACAAAAATTCAGAAATTAGACCCTCAAAAGGGATTCTACTAGGAAAATACGACTTTGTCATTGAATGGCTTCGAATTCCAACCGTTAATGACATAGTTAACCTTCTTGAACATATAGATTCTGTCCTAAAAGTAACGGGTGTGACGTACAAAGTTACCACGAAAAGTAAGTTAAAATTGCATTCAGATCCACGAGATAAACACCAAGAAAAACCTATTATGGAAATTGGAGCTCCTTCTCCAAGTTTTACCATCGAAACAGGGGTGGAAGATAAAAAATCCTAAGTAGTGTTTTTTTCGATAAACTGGTGATATATAATGAAGAGAAAAGTAATTGCTGAACTTTCAACTTACCCAGTGGGGGAGGGGACTAGCCTAAGCTCATATGTGAAGGAAGCAGTAAAAGTTATTGAGAATTATCCAAACATTCGCGTTGTTCATCATCCGATGGGAACAGTAATTGAAGCTGATGAATTAGATCAAATTTTCGAAGTTACTCAATTAGCTCATGAAGCCATATTGGCTACTGGGGCCAATCGTGTAATCACCCAATTGAAAATTGATGATCGACGAGATAAAGAACGAAAAATGGAAGATAAAGTGTCTGCAATAACAGAGTAGTTTATTTTAACCAAGTTTCGTGAACAAGAATCCATCGAACGTTATTGTAATTGTTAATCGATTCCTCAAATAACGCTGTACTTATTCGTCCTTTCTTTTCTGATTCATGAACCTGCCACTCCTCATAATTTACCAAGTGGATTGAGTCAAATTTGCCAAGATAGGTATAATTTTCAACCCAGAGTTCCATTGGGCCTTCATTTGGATCTCGTGATCCATAGGAATCCCAGATCTGTTTACCAATCTGTGTTTTGGTTAATTTTTTTCCTTCAGGAGTGATTAGAAGAAAGTTCGGGTGGAGAACAGTAGAGAAACGCTGAAAAATTAGGTTAGACTGAGCAATTTTCCCTTCAAACCATTTTTTAAAAAAGAAGTGGAGTTCTTTGATCTCCACCTTCAAAGCTGTTTGCATCTACTATCACAAAAAAGACATATTCAGTTCAATTAATCAGACCCTAGTGCTTTAAAGAGCTGACAAAAAGCTACTACAAAGAAACAATATGACCAAAATTGATATAGCCCCCAGAAATCATGGTTTTTAAAGAGATCTCCTATAAGGCCATCGGTAGTAAACATAAACTGGTTGAAAAACAAACCATCTGCAAAATCAACTGGATTTGTTGATAATAAAGCAAAATCAAGTATTGAGAATGCACAAAGAAAAATAAAGACAAACTGTACGATTGAAAGTATTTTATAGCTCATAATTTATTCCTCATTTAATTCAATAAAGCACAAATGTGCTTAATCCGACATTACAGACTACCCAGATTTTAAACCTTTCTCAGAATTGTCTTTTAATTCAGGAATTTTTCCTGTAAAAATATTCCTAAAGATTGATTTGGAGGTTGTCTGATTGGCAAAAAAGAAAGAACGGAAGAAGACGCAGACAAGTTCCTTTGGCTCTTCAAAACGAGAAAGTCACGATGCTACTGCTTTTTATAAGAGCAAACTTTACAAAAATCAACAGAAAGAATCAAGTAAAATTCAAGAAATAAATCTTCTTCCTTCTGAATATGAAAATATCATCTTGAATAAATCATCGGAAAGCATGAAAGAGATACCTGATAGTAGTATCCATTTGATCATAACTTCTCCCCCTTATAATGTGAGAAAAGATTATGATGAGGATTTCAGTCTGAAAGAGTATTTAAAATTCCTAAATCGGGTGTGGAGTGAAGTAGATCGTGTACTTATTCTTGGGGGCCGAGTATGTATTAATATTGCTAATTTAGGACGCAAACCTTATATCCCACTACACTCTCACATCATTACTCAAATGAATACTCTTGGGTTTCTTATGCGAGGGGAGGTAATTTGGGATAAATCAGCAAGTGCAGGAACATCTACAGCTTGGGGGAGCTGGCAATCGGCAAGTAATCCAACTCTTAGAGATATCCATGAGTATATTCTCATTTTTTCAAAAGGTTTGTATAAAAGGAGTAGAACAGACAAACTTTCTGACACAATTTCGAGAGATGAGTTCCTTACTAATACGAAAAGTGTATGGACATTTCCTACTGAATCAGCAAAAAGAATTGGTCATCCAGCTCCATTCCCTGTAGAATTACCTTTCCGATTAATTCAATTATACTCTTTCAAAGGAGATATTATCTTGGATCCATTTATGGGGAGCGGTCAGACCGCTATAGCAGCGTTGAAAACCTCACGTAGATTTATTGGATATGAAATTAATGAAGAGTATGCTGAATTAGCAAACAAAAGAATAAATCAATTTAAAGAACAACAAAAACGCCAACCTTTGGATAAATTTCTTCAATAAAGTGGGTTATTTCATAAAATATCCAAAATCATCTAATCGTAATGGTTTTGGAGAAACTAGATGTTCTGCATACTCAACACCAATTCTTGAACCTAAGTTACGATTCCATTCCATAATTACACTAGGAAAATGTCTTAATCCCTGAGTTGCTTTTGGTTCAAAGCCTTGCGATTTATAGACCAATATCGCTTCTTCCTTAATGTCTATGGTATCTGAGATATCTACAAAGAAGGAGGTATAATTTTCCGGGTGAAGGTCAATAAATCTGACTGGAAAGTATAGAAGTGATTTAACTCTATGTACAGGTAAATGTTCAAAATGTTTCTCCCATTTTGTTAAGCGACTGTAAAATGTGGCTGCTTCCACTATTTGTTGAGCTTGATGGTGATCTGGTGACGCTAATAGTGTTTTTCCATACATGGAAATAACAACTTTAGGACGCCATTTGCGAAACACTGTTGCTAGTATGCATCTTGCTTCAAATGTATCGAATAATCTGCGATTTGGAAGTTCCAATGTAAGTCGTTCAACTCCCAAAATTTTTGCAGCCCTTTGAGCTTCCTCTAGTCGTACACCTGCGTAATCTTCATCATAATCGTCTGGACTACGATATTTTTCATTTAAAGGAGTAGGTTCGGCATTAGTTAAGTCTATAATTCCAGTTCTAATACCGTTACGTGCTAATTTGGCTAAAGTTCCACCAATCCCTAATTCTGTGTCATCTGGATGGGCTCCAATTGCGACCACTTCTATCGGTTCGTCAGACATAATATACTCCTCATCTATCGGTTACAAATGAAATTTTATTTCGCTCAAAATTCTTTCATTCAGGGCAATTATAAATCTTCACTGGTAAGTAAATCAAAAACTTACGAAAGAGTAATCATTTATCTTTAACTCCCTACTTCGTATCATGCATTTGAGGATCGGAGAATTTGAACTTCAGCCAGAAACCAAATCATCTTATTAACGAAACAAGTCCTTATTTGCTTCAGCATGCTTATAACCCAGTTAATTGGTATGCATGGGATGAGGGATTAAAAATTGCTAAGGAAACTAATAAACCGATTTTAATCTCCGTAGGATATGCAGCTTGCCATTGGTGTCATGTTATGCAACATGAATCTTTCGAAGACCTTGAAACGGCAGAGTTGATGAATAAGCTTTTTGTAAATATCAAAATAGATCGGGAGGAACGTCCTGATCTTGATAATACATTGCAAACTGCTGTTGCTCGATTGTCAGGTGGACGAGGAGGATGGCCCCTAACAGCATTTGCTACCCCTGCTGGACATGTATTTTCCGGGGGGACTTATTTTCCCAAAGAAGCGTCATATGGGTTACCTGGATTTAAACAGGTCCTTACATATATTATAAATGAGTATAAAAAAGATCCAAAGAGAATAGAAACTCTAACTAAGAACACTCTCAAGTTTTTGGAAGAATCTTATAATATAAAATCAATAACTGGAGGTGTTGAAAAACTAAACGATGCTAGAAATATCATGCTAGGAAGATTAAGTGAAACGTATGATTCTGTATTTGGTGGATTTGGATTTCAACCCAAATTTCCGAATGTGAGTGATTTACGTCTCGTATTAGCGGAATCTCAACGAACGAAAAATCAGACTTTCCTTAATATGGTTATTACTACGTTAAATCATCTAGCGGGTGGAGGAATTTATGATCAAATAGGATTTGGCTTTCATAGGTATTCTACAGATAGAAAATGGTTAATCCCCCATTTTGAAAAAATGCTTTATGATAATGCACAGCTCTTACTATTATATTTGGAAGCTTATCAGCTAACAGACAATATGGCTTATGCAGATATTGCTAAGGAAATAATCGCATATTTAAAACGGGAAATGATATCTTCTGACAGATTATTCTTTTCTTCACAAGATGCAGATTCAGAGGGAAGAGAAGGGGCTTTTTTTGTTTGGACGGAACAAAAAATTCTTGAGATATTAGGGGATAAAGATGGAGCTTTATTTAACCGTTGTTTTGGGGTTACTCCTGAAGGAAATTTTGAGAATGGGTTATCTGTTCTCCATGAAACTGAGGACTTGCATCAAGCAATTACTGAGGGTAAGATCACTTGGGAAAAAATAACCCAGCTAAAAAGAAAGTTATTTGATCAAAGAGAGAAACGAGAAAAACCGTTTTTAAACGATAATATTATCCTCTCATGGAATGCGATCGCTATTCATGCATTTGCGCGCGCTTCTTTTGTTTTGGGAGAATCAGAACTACTCTCCTACGCAATAGACTCACTAGACTCACTAATTTCTCATCTTCAAGATCCTTCAACAGGACGGTTACATCGGACTTATCGTAATGAGCCTCGTGGGTGGGCATTTTCTGAAGATTATATCCTACTAATCCAAACAATATTAGAGATTTTTGGACTAACTGGAAAACGAAAGTATTTAGAGATGTCTTTACAGTTTCAAGATATACTAGACTCCTATTTTTGGGATGAATCAAATTATGGGTACTTCTTTACGGGTTCATGGGTCACTGATACGATTGTCAGAGAGAAACCAGTAATTACTTTTTCAATTCCGAATTCTAATGCTGTAGTGGTTGAAAACCTTTTGAAATTATATCATTACACAGGAAATCCAGAATTTCTGAGAAGTGCCGATAATCAGGTCGCTTTCCTCCTTGGTTGGTTTAATGAATATGAAACATTTAATGGAGAAGCATTACTCGCATTATCTTTATGGGAAAATAAACCAATTGAGTGTATCTACTTCGAAGGATCAGAATTAAGCGAGAGTGATCCAGTTCTTGAGTATTTTCAACGTACATTTGTACCCTCATCCTTATTACTTCGTGTTTCAAAAGAAACCTTCGATGAACTAAGAGATCTTCCTCTTGTTAAAGATCGAGTAGAAAATCAGACAGATTATCCATTTAGTGAAGCTACTGTTTTTATTTGTAAAGAACTAACCTGTTCAGTACCCCTGAAAACAGGGACAGAAATTGATCTATACTTGAAAAATGCGGTATAAATCAGTTTTTTTCAAGATTAATACGAAATTTCAAGTTTAATACCGTATTTAATGGTTTAAAAACAGATTACTTATTTATTGGTAGCAAAGAAATATTTAAGTAGAACCTATCTAATTTCGTAAAAGCATCAATAGATATTAAGAATATTATAGAATAATCCGAAGGCATGTTAAATGGATCCTCAGAAACAGAAAGAAGTTATAATTGGCCCTGCTATCGTTGCGGGTGCAAATGCGATGAGAGCTGTCGATGCACCTGTTAGATATCCTTTAACACTAAAAAATTTTGAACTCATGATCCAAAAGCAGGTATCAAGTGATCCACTTGAATATATTTTTGTTCCTGATCCCGTTCTAGTACCTTCTAGGTCCATCTTTATCGTATTAGTAGAACATCTAATTGGAACCATTTTGGTCCTCCTCCTCTTATTTTCAAGAAAAGCCACCTCGTCTCTTATCGATCAGCTGCGGACATTTGATAAAAGGGATTGGATCTCCTTCCTATTAGTATCAGCAGGATCAGGTTTAGGACTCTATTTCTTTATGATTGCCTTTGGTTACGGGAATCCGACAGTAGCAATACTTCTACAAAAAAGTCAACCTTTAATTACATTGCTCTTTGCAATGTTGATTCTACAAGAACGTCCTTCTAAGTGGTTCTACCTTTCACTACTTATAGCGGCTTTTGGCATATTTCTTATGGTATTCGAGACATTAGGGCAAGGAACAACTAATGAAGTTTTAGCTGCTGTTTTTTCACTCGTAGCAGCAATATTTTGGGGTTCTAATACGGTTTGGGGAAGAATTTTAACTAATAAAGTTGATTACTGGAACTTAACAACTCTACGATATATTGGAGGGTCAGTGATTTTGATTTTCGCCAATCTTCTATTAGGAGCTTATAATTCTACCAATTTTAACGTTTTATCCGAGACGATAATAACTTTTGGATCTGATATTGCCTTACCTATTAACGGATTTGTAGCAATAGCACTTGTAACCATCTTTACGGGAGGAATTTTACCTCTGGCTCTGTACTACTTTGGTTTGAGGTGGTCTCGGGCATCTGTTGGTGGAATTGCCGAGCTTGCGTTTCCTGTGTTAGCAATATTTGTAAACTATTATTTTCTTGGATTTGGACTGACATTAACCCAAGCAATTGGGGCAATCATTCTGTTTGCGGTCGTAATGCTGATGACTTATATTAACAAGCTTGAACATGAGAAAGCGAATGCAGAAGCTATAAGTACTTAATCCTTGTAAAGGGTAATCGTCATCTCCGTTTTGATTTTTCTAATCAACAGCTGACTTCTAACCTTCAAGACGAGGAATAAGTCCCCAGAGTTCTAATGTTAGGACAAATCCAATTACTAGCATTAATCCAGGTAAATCGTGAAAAAAGGTTTCTCCGAAAGTGTTTTTACTTACAATATCATTAAAAAGAATGGAAAGAATAATTCCAATAAACCACACGCCCAATCCTGCAATTAGGCCAAAGATAAGTTTGTTGGTTGGAGATCTTTGAGACATTCTATAGTAATCTTCGAACGGTTTTGTTATTGGGTTAGAACTCACTAAAATCACCTGATAATACGATCTATACGTTCCATTAATATAAGACTTCTTATCAGATCTTCAAATCAAGAATTTAGCAGATGAGAATAGTAGAGTTTTTCACAGGATTATTTCTATTCCCGCCTTTTTATTAGAACAGGCAAGATTAATGCAAGAACAATTAGGATAGAGTAGCCATTCACTTGAGATGAGATTTCTGAAGTACTTACTGACGGAATTTCACCAACAATATTAACCAAAAAATAGAAAAGATTGTCAGATGCTTCTCGAATTGTTTTAGTATCCGAATAACTTAAACTATTTGGAATGTTATAGGTAGATCCATTTATTAGATTGATTTCAAAGTTATAGCCTAATACAGTACCAACCCCATATTCTGGAGTAAAATATACATTGTAAAGATCATTAAAGGATTTGTTTACTTGTAAAGATGGAAAATGGCAAATGAAAGTTGGTTCCAAAGAGCAATAGTGGAGTAAGACTGAACTAATATCAATATCAAGATTATTAATAATAGTTAAATTTAAGGGTGTATTTATAAGCAATGAGGATCCATCTGGATCCTGTATTACCGTAAATAAATCAGACTCATCGAAACCAGCACTGGTTTGAAAACCCATGATGGTTCCAATGATTATCCCCACTAATATAAGCAAATTTAGCTTTTTTAGCATACAGGTATCTCTCAATGTTGAAACTCACTTGGTTTTCTTCTTAACCCTTCTTCGTTTCTGTACGAACAGATGAACAGATAGTAGACCAAGAATTAAGAATATCCCATTAAATCCAAAGGAAACTGATGAACTAGTTTCTTCACTCATATTCGCTCCTAAAAGAGATGAATATGATATCGTTTTCCCTGCGACATCCGTTGCTGTAACTTCGACATATAGACGATCATGATCTGAAAAGGTATTATCTTTAAGTTCGATATAACCAATAAATTGGTTCACATGATCCTCAGATCGGGTTATGTTACTCACCGTATAACCTCCAAGTCTACCCTCTTCTTTTAGTACTATTTTGACCTCTGCAATACATGTATCGTCAGTTAATTCAACTGTGATTGTGTAAAGATAGTAAGATGGTTGACTAGGGATTTCAACAGGTTGAATTATCACATTGGTGACTTCAGGAAGTTCTACATCTTCTGTTACTAATTCTACCGCAAAATTTATGGGAGTGGTTACAAATGTATTCCCTCGATAGTCTTTAGCACCAATTGAAACCTCTACATAATCGGTATTGTACAATTGAACAGGATTGATCCCTAAAGTTAGATCCAATCCTCCATTCTCTTTTTGATTTACATAATAAATTTTGGTTCCTGCTAAGTTTTTTACATTTACGTAAACTTTTTCTAACGCAAGATTGTCAGTAACATTTACTGCCTGAATTTTCACTTTATTGTTATCAAAAGATAAAGTTGGAGTTAATGCAGTAATTGAAGGACTTTCAATTACTGGAGCTGCTGCATCTGGATCAATTAATTGGTCTAACGCATTTATCACCCCATCATAGTAGAATCCAACTTCAGAATAAGCGATATATCCCGTTTGATTTATTATATACATGGTAGGGATAGCTCCTGACCCATAATCCTTGTTCATATTGGATTCATCTAGTGTAACAAGCCAGGACATTCTGTACCTTTGAGAGAACGCTTTTACTAGGTCATAGGATTCATTACTGACACCTATTGAAATTATTTGGAGATCAGATGGAGAATAGGATTTTTGTATCCGTTTAATGTATGGCATAGCATCTATACATGGACCACACCAAGTAGCAAAAAGATCAAGCATAACCACTTTGCCTAAATAATCTGATAATTGTGAGCTTGTGTTTGTCTTAATATCAACTATATCAAAGTTGGGAGCGTATCCTCCTACAGGGCGTGGATTATATTGAGCAATAATCGTGGGAGTCAAGGAATTTAATGCCGTTAAAACAAGGGCTAGTAATGTAAAAACCTTGATGCTTTTCTTTAGTATCATAAATATCAAACTTCAGAAATAAGATTAAAAATCATTCACTTACTAGTGTTAAGTGATTACTTGATGGTGGATCTTATTCAGTTTTTACGAGAAGAAATCTCTCTTGACAAGAACCTCTGGCTTTTATCACAGGTGGAACGTTATCTCATTCGTTTTCAAACTGAGATCCATAACTGGCCACAGTCAAGGGATCGAATTGTGAAATCAACACTACCTAATCTATTAGGTATTGGGGAAGGAAGTACACCTGAATCTGATGACTTGTTTCTGGGAATTATTGCAACAATGAAGATCAAAGAGTCTTCAATTAGGGGATTCTTAAGTGAAATGTCGATAATCAAATACGAAGACTATACTACTAAGAAAAGTGCATATTTAATTCGATGTTTTCTACGTGATAATTTTCCTGATGAACTAAAGGAATTTACTGATTTTCTAGCACTAGAATCGCAAGACTCACTTCACGTTAAAGATTTAAAATCAACAATAAAAAGAATAAAGAGAATTGGAGCATCTTCTGGCTACACGTTCTTATCTGGGTGCCTCTGGCAATTACAGTATTATGAAAATCACAGGCAAAATTTGATAGTTAAATTCTAAACAATTCAAGAATGAGTGTGGATATATGAAAGCGGTTTTATTACATGAACATGGAGCTATTAAAAATTTAAAATATGAAGATTTCCCAACGCCTGAACCAAAGGCTACAGAAGTACTTGTAAAGGTTGAAGGTGTAGCATTAAATCACTTGGACTTATTTGTAAGAAAAGGGTTGCCAGGACTAAAATTAGAAATGCCCCATATTCTGGGATCAGATATCAGTGGAACTATTGCCGAACAAGGATCATCTGTTTCAGAATCGTCCCTTACAATGGGGCAAGGTGTTGTAATAGATCCTGGTCTATATTGTGGTACCTGTGAGTTCTGCTGTCAAGGACAACATTCGTTATGCAATACATATGGAATTCTTGGAGAGCATTCTCGAGGAGGATACGCGGAATATATAGCTATCCCCGCTTCTCAAGTAATTCCTGTACCTAAGACATCTCCAATTAGTCTTTTGGATGCATCTGCTGTACCTTTAACCTTTATGACAGCTTACCACATGTTAATGGATCGTGCGAGAATTAAACTAGGAGAAGATGTGCTGATTACGGGGATTTCCGGAGGAGTTGCCCTTGCAGCGTTACAAATAGCTAAAACTGTTGGTGCGAGGACATTTGTGACTTCCTCATCTAATGAAAAACTCCAACAGGCAAAGGAGTTAGGGGCTGATTTTCTAATTAACTATACCGAAACACCTGATTTTCATAAAGAAATTTTCAAAATGACTCATAAAAGAGGAGTAGATATAGTCATCGACTCGGCAGGCCAAGCTACTTGGCAGAAAAGCATGCGTTCCTTACGTAAAGGGGGACGCTTAGTTACTTGTGGAGCAACTACAGGTCCAATCGCCGAAACCAATATTAATCTATTATTTTGGAAACAATTTGATCTTCTTGGATCTACTATGGGAACTCGTGGGGATTTGAACGCAGTTCTTGAGCTTGTCTGGCAAGGAAGATTGAAACCAATTGTGGATCGTGTACTTCCCCTTGAAGAAGCTCAGTTTGCACATACGTTATTAGAAAACGGTGATCATTTCGGTAAGATAATTTTACAACCATAATTATAGACTAAAGGAGATTAAACAATGAATCCATCATATGGAATACAATTAGAACCCCAATTTGGATATACAAAGGAAAATATTGATAAATTAGCTTCAGCTATTGAGACAAGTAAATTTGATACTATCTGGGTTTCAGATCACATGTTCTTTGATAAGCAGGCTGTAGAAAAAAGCGCTTTTGATGCATTAACGGTAATGACTTATTTATTGAGTAAATACCAGCAATTAAGGGTAGGTTCTCTCGTATTTTGTAATTCCTATCGTCATCCGAGTATTATGGCAAAGAAGATTACTAGTCTTGATAATTTATCAGAAGGTCGGTTAGAAGTCGGATACGGAGCAGGATGGAAAGAAGTGGAATATCAAGCCTATGGAATCCCTTTTCCTTCAGTGAAAACTCGTTTGGAGCAGCTAGAAGAAGGTTTACAAATTTTCTTAAAGTTATGGGGATCTGATGAAAAAGCATCATTTGAGGGAAAACATTATTCCTTACATGAAGCATTGTGTTATCCAAAACCCTTTCAGAAACCCCATCCTCGAATTTGGATCGGAAGTATGACAGGTGGAAAGAAGATGCTCCAAATTGCTGCAAAATATGGTGATGGGATTAATCTAGCATGGGCTTTCTCTGTTTCTAAATTGGGCAGAATATTTAGTCAATTGGATGAGTACACGAGCGAATTAGGTAAGCAACCCCTTCGTCGATCAGTTGGTTTTTGGGTACAAGTTTATTCAGATCAAGTAGAGATGGTTAAAGGAATAGAACAGGAAGCAAAAAAACGGAACATTTCAATTGATGAATATAAACACCGTTTAAAAGGAGCTTTGGTTGGAACACCGGAGGATTTGATCGAGAAACTTCAGGAATATCAAAAGCTGAATATTTCTCATTATATCTTTATGTTTCCTCATCAAAAGGAAAGTGAATATATTCGTATATTTGAGGAGGAAATTCTCCCAGCTTTATAATATAATTGCATCAATTGTTTTTGTTGGAAATAAAAGTTTTAAGTTCTAGATACAATTTTTCTAACGTACCTGATCTGTCTATCGGAAATTCAGGTTTTTCGCGATCAAGCTCCGTCGTAATAATTTTGTCTGGAGCAGTATCTGTTTCAATAAAATATGTTTTAATTCCAAGTTTCCCTGCGATCATATCATTAACCCTATCGTTTCCAATCATCACACATTCTTCAGGAGATTTGTTTATTCTCTTCAAAACCTCTTTATAGTATGATAGATTTGGTTTGGCATTGTAATATTCATCTGCAACGGTAATCTCTAACCAGGGAATCTTTGTTAATCCGATATTCCCCCAATTAAGCCGTTTTTCTGTTGCAACTCGTGGAAATAAAGGATTGGTTGCCGCAACTATATCAAAATGTTGAGAGACTAACTCGATTAAAGCTTCTGCGCACGGTGCAGGAGTGATTACTTGGGATAATTGATCAAATTGTGTGTTATAGAACTGTAAAAATCGTTTAACAATTTCTTCTGAAGGAAGATTTACTCTTGGACTAAAGTGAACGGCAAATTTTTCGAGGTTCGTTAACCCGTTAGGTTCCTTCTTTAACATCATGTGAGTTGAGGATAAAAATAATTTCATAAATTCTTCATAAGATGGAATCTCATTCCTGAAGTACGCATGAATGTTCTTTCCATACAAAGGAATGAACTCTTGTTCATCAAACACTATCAAAGTATTGTCCAAGTCGAATAATAACGTAGTAATTTCATTCCAATCTATCATGGTCAGAACTGATCCAATTTGCACCCAGAAAATCACGTAATATATATTTTATTTTAGAAAATCAAAAATTCTACCCCTTCCCACTATAATCCCCGCTTCTCTGTTCCTTTCTGTGTATAACAAATGGTTTATTAAGAAATTACTGACAAGCCAGTAATGTACGAGAAATAGAATAAAAAGATGTTAGAAAAATGACAAGTCCACAAATACCAGTTTCAAGAAAAGTTTCAAGTGCCTTAAAATTCACTGCTGAGAAAGTGAGCGTATATCCAAAACACACAGTTATTCTTTCACCAGAAACTGGATTATTTAAAGGGAGTTTTAAAAACCCCCAAATTCAATTGATATCTCCAACTCAAACAGTCTTTACAGAACATATTGTTATTTCAGATCATGTCCCTGTTGATAAAATTTGGGTTTCAAGTGAGATGCTTAATGAATTAGATGCGGAGGATGGAGATACAGTTCAAGTGTTACCATTAAGTCGGACCCCCCCTGATTCATACTACTTAATCCGAAAACGAATGATGCAAAGAAGACCATTCAAAAAGAATGAAATAGAACAGGTCGTTAACGACATAGCTTATCATAGACTGAATCAACTCGAAAAGGCAGCGTTTGTATTATCTTCAATTTTTGAACCATTTAGTATGGATGAGATTGAAGAATTGACTAGAGCAATGGCACAAACAGGAGAAATGATAGATTTCGGACAACACACAGTATTCGATAAACACAGTACAGGTGGAGTACCTGGTAACAAAGTAACGTTATTAATTGTACCTATTATAGCTGCTTCAGGATTACTTATACCTAAAACAAGTAGTCGTGCTATTACTAGTCCTTCCGGAACAGCTGATACCATGGAAGCATTAGGCTGTGATGTGATCTTCACGGCAGATGAATTAGTCGAAATTTCGAAAAAGACTAAAGGTATGATTGTTTGGGGTGGTGGTTTTAATCTAGCACCAGCTGATGACATTTTAATCAAGGATGTTGAATTTCCACTGGGAGTAAACCCTACTTCTATGATGTTAGCTTCAATCATGTCTAAAAAAGTTGCTACAGGAATTCATTTTCTTGTTATGGACTTACCTACAGGATTAGGTACAAAAATTTCCGATATTGGAACAGCACAATTATTAGGCCGAGAGTTTGCCGAATTAGGCAGACGTTTAGGAATTAGAGTAGAAAGTGGTATCACATTCGGAGCTTCTCCTGTTGGACACACAGTAGGTAGCGCTTTGGAAGCTCAAGAGGCATTACAAACATTAATCGATCCAAAACTAGGTCCTTCAAGCTTAGTTGAAAAATCATGCGAGCTTTCTGGAATATTACTAGAAATGGCTGGAAAAGCCCTTCGGGGCCAAGGTAGAGAATTAGCAAAACAGCTTCTCTATAGTGGTAAGGCACTAGATAAGTTTCGAGAGATTATCGAAGCCCAATCTGCAAATCGTGATATGATGCCAGATGATATTCCTATCGGTCAGCATTCAGTAGAAATCTTAGCTCCTTCTTCTGGCTGGATTGTACAGATTGATAATGCAAAAATTGCCGAAATAGCTAGAACAGCTGGATGTCCAAAAGACAAAGGAGCCGGAATCGTATTCTTAAAAAAGAAAGATGCAGTTAAAAGAGGCGAATCGCTAATTCGTATCTATTCTTCATCTGAATCGAGACTTTCTGCCGCTGAAGGGAAATTTGCAAAGCTCAATCCCATTACTATTGAAGGAATGTTAATGGGTAGAGTTTAATATCATTATTTTCCTTCCTCATTTTTCGAGGTTTTTTTCCTTTAAGGTCCTGAAAAAGTTTAAATATATTCTACATGAAAAAATAGAGTAATTTCATATTTGAGGTAATTTCCCTGTAATTCTTTGTTTAATACGATTACAATCCGAAACACATTCTTTCGTATTATGGTAATCATACAAAAATTACGAAAGCATTAGGTATTAAACCTAATCTTTTCTTTTTTTATACATCATACTCTTATGAACAACCCCTAATTGCAGAAATTCTACAATTTGTAAGCTTAAAACTTCAAATCAAATTTCTTCTTGAATCATATAATTGGTGCTTACGTAAAGTCTCTTGTAATGCGATTCACCTTCAGAATAGGTTTCTATACTGCAGGAAATACGCTCCAGAATACTATCATTTTTCTCTCCTCCTTTTTGTTGGCTATTTAATATGATTTCATCTCAGAGAAGAAATGGAATTTCCTGAAAAGAAACCTGTAAAAAGGGTTAATGATTTACGAAAATAATAAGTTAGTAAAGAGTATTCACTATAGAAAACGAGTTCTACGAATCTTTCCTTATTCCCTAAGAAATTGAGCTAAACATGTCCTCATGAACCACAGGAAAGATTTAGTATTCTAAGGGTGTGAATTTCCTCTTACTCCGATGTAGAACAAGGAGATAAATAATATGATATTAACCGTTAAAGAAATACCTTTAGATTCACCCTTTGCATTTGTCAATGAGCAGAATTTTCCAAAAACCATAACCTATCCCTGTCAGCTGCGAATATCTCATGATAGTACGTATTTTCCAATTCAAGCGTACTTAACAAGTCAATATGTCGAAAAAGGGGAAATAGGTTTATCTGAATCAGTAATAAAACAGTATGGGTTATTGGAAGGGATGGAAGTTGATGTACAAACCAGAAAAACTTTTGATTCCGTTGCACATAGACTTATTATTGATAAGGTCGAAGGAAAAACACTAAATAAAGAAGATATGGATACAATTACCCAAGGATTCATGAATGCAGAAATTTCACCTTCCCATTCTTCTGCCTTCTTATTGAGCCAACACTTCACAGAATTTTCTCTTGATGAAATTGAAGCAATGGCGCGCTCTTTTGCAGATTCAGGAAAAATACATGATTTCTCTGCCCCTGTATTTGATAAACACAGTATCGGTGGGGTTCCAGGCAATAAAATCACGTTATTAATCGTTCCGATCCTTGCAGCTGCAGGTTTACTTATTCCAAAAACCTCTACTCACGCAATAACGTCTGCTAGTGGTACTGCTGATACTATGTCCGTTTTGGCTCCAGTAGAGTTAAATGCTGATGAAGTATTTGAGTTAGTGAAGAAAACCAAAGGGTGTATTGTTTCTGGCCGCGATATGGGAATTGCACCTGTTGTTGACCGAATTATCAAGGAAGCGGCATTTCCTCTTGGAATCGATCCCGAATCATTATTTCTAGCTGGAATTTTAGCCAAGAAATTGGCAATGGGAGTTGATTTCATGTGTTTGGACATACCTGTAGGAGGAGGTACAAAGGTAGAAAGCGAAGCAGATGGTCGTGAGTTAGCACGGTTATTTGTTAGTTTAGCTGCCAGATTAGGAATTAAAGCAGAAGCAGGATTAACCTACGCTAATGTGCCCGTAGGTCATAGTATAGGACCAACATTAGAAGCTGCTGAAGCATTAGATGCATTAGCGGGAAAAGGCCCAACATCTCTAGTGGAAAAGAGCTGTGAACTCGCAGGAATAATCTTTGAATTAGCAGGAATGACAGGACGTGGTCTTGGTAAACCGTATGCAGCTGATATTTTGCAAAGTGGTAAAGCTTTGAAGAAGATGCGGGAAATTATTGAAGGACAAGGTGGGGATCCTAGTATAACTGCTGCACAGCTTCGTGATCAGCTCTCTGATAAACCATTTTTGTCTTATCAGGCTCCTGGAGATGGTTGGCCTCATACATGGAATAATTATGCTTTAAAAGAGATAGCTCGTGCTGCTGGGGCTCCTGGTGATTGTTTAGCAGGAATTCAAATCCTATCCAAGAAAGAATCTGTTCGGAAAGGTGAGGAAGTCTTTCGTGTGTATGCCTCCTCTGATTCTGCTTTGGATGAAGTAAGGGGACTCATCGTAAAACTGAGGCCTGTAATCGTTGAAAGTGTTCTTCTGGAAAGAGTAGCGTAGGTTCTATTATCTAAGTTACTCTGAAAACTCTTTATTGAGTCCGTTATATAACATATGGATTGTATGTAAAAAAACGAATTTAAATCATAGACGCAAGTTTTTTAGCTGCTCGTTTCATATCCAAGAGAATTAATCCTAATTTCGCATCTATACGAGCAATTCCCACTAGAACAGCATGTTCACCTGAATCTCGAATAATTACAAGCCCATTCGATCCGGTAATGATCACTTGTTCCATGACCCCTCTTTCTAACTCAACCACTACTCTTTCTGATAACGACAAGCTAGCTGCAGTCATAGCTGAAATACGATCTTCATCTGTATTGGTGTATAATGCACTAGCTATGGGTAATCCGTCTCTTGTTACCACAGCGAGGCCTTCTAAGTCGGGGATTCGGCTTTGAACTTCCTTCAGAATTCTTTCGATTTCTGCCAGTCTATCCATAATTTCTGCGTCGTCATTCTCTAGCAAGTGGTTCACCTGAATAGCTTAAGTACGATCTATTAGTATCGTTTTTAATGGTTTTGTTATCTTTAAGTATTGCGAAATAATCTCTCTCGATTTAGGAATTTTTAGACCAAAGCTTTTCAGTCGGTTTTAAGAGAATTTTTATGATATCTTCTGAACTCATAAAGCGTTGCTTCTGATTCTATAGCCTAATCTATCTTCTAATATCCACTTGGATAGATATTTTGAACTAATTCTGTTAGAGATGCTTTTTATCGAATACCGAATAGTAGTAATTGGATAGCTTATTAAAAGATCCTTCATGGTTCAATTCAATGACAAATTAAATGGAGAGAAATCCAAATGTTTAATTTCCAAATGACAAAACAAGTTTTACCTATTATGTTTATATTCATTTTCCTGACATCTATCGTCACCCCCCAAGTCCAAGGTGCTACATCGGACGATAGTGAATCAGTGACTGTTAATTTATCATCCGCTGATCCAAAGAAGGCTGTAGCACTTGTTCCATCTGCTGATATGCCAAGTGTAACACTTTCTTCATCTCGACCAATTAATATTTCCCATAGGAACATCAATAATCAAGTACTGAAGGATTTTTCAGTACCTGATTTAGCTGAAGCCGCGAATGCCTTCCCGTTCAATTATGCCTTCCCCTCCGCGCCTTTTTCTTCAACTGGAGGTATTGATTATAGTGGTACTAGTTGGTTACTTTTCGATAGCATTTCTTCTGACTCGTATGGAAACTTTCTTGTTTCAACAAATCATTCGGCACTAGCCATTGATGATAACGCAGATGAATTATTTGAGGTTGATCCCGATTATAATTTTTACTTACAAATATCTGTTGGCTCTGCTGGACCATTATCTATTCGTTTGAATGCCTTTCCAGATCCAGGAATGGGATCACGCTACGAAGAAATAATGATTCTTGATCCGAATGGAGCACCAGTTCAATATTATAAATATAACGAAGGAGATGATGAATACTTCCTCTTAGTTGCTGAAAAGAAGGGAAAATACGTAATGCTTATCAAACCAACTGATGAAAAGCTTTTCTTCAACATTCAAACTTCTACATACAAACCTGAGAAGTTAGAGGTTGAGGATGAGCTAAAATTGCAAATTGTAGGAACTCCAGATTCGCAACTTTCACAGAAGGAAATTGATGATGCAATACTTACCTTTGATTGGTATAAATACACACTAGATGCGGGAGATGTTCTTTATCAACATTTTGAGAATATTCGGGGAGTAACATATAATGCTCATTTCGCACCAAATGAAAACAATACTGGGTTTATTGGGACTTTTGGATTGAATCAAGCAGAATATTCAAAGCGTTCTGAGTACATGCTAATCATCCATGATGGAACTGCCAGATACTTACTTGGTGTTGAAAAGCTTACAGCAGAACCGCTTCATTTTGGAGTACTACACCCTGATAAACTCAGAGCTAATGATATGGCCTTTTTTAGTGTTAATGTCTCAACCCCAGCAAGTGTCCAAATACAAATTACCTCAGAATCAAACGGGGTAACTTTAATCGGTATCTTCGGGTATCCACATCAATCCTATGTGACTTCTTTGTCAGATATATTAGGCGAAAACACAAAACTGACTAACGTGTTTATATATGAATCTACTGCCTATATAGTGCTGAAGAATAATCTCCCTGAAGAAGCCTGGTTTGAAATTAGGGTTGTTAGAAACAGTGGCTTAACTTCTCGCGAGTTAAAGGATTCTGCAGATATGACTCCTCCGTATGACATCTACACTCCTAATGCATATGTCGATTCAGATCTTCTTACGTTCGAAATGCACGAGGATTTACCTGGTGCCACCACTAGTCATATTTTTGAATATAATACCCTATTTTATGAAAAACAATTATTTTGGGAAGCATTAGTTGGATTCGCCTTCAATGCGAGTAATGATCTCGTTGCTCAACACTCAGGAGAGACCATTCGTCATTATTTAGATCTAAATATGTTTGGGTTAGCTAATGGAAGACTGATTCACTTGTATCAGGATCAAATCTCGCGCACATACTCGGATAGTGATGATTATAAACAAACTATGCAACCTGTTTCCTTACCTGTTACTTTTGCAAGTTCAGAAGGACGATATTTCTTTACGGTCGATTCTTACCTTGACAATGGCTCAGTTACCCTTCCTTATGAGAGTTTCTGTTATTTTGATATCTTTACATCGGATCCGGAACATTTATCTTACATAGAAGACATTTGGTTTGTTGATAATGTAAATCAAACCAACATTCTTCTAGATCCATCAGAGGCTCGACAATGGATGATAAAAATACCTGTAGAATGGATGAATTGGACGGACATAGAACTACATTTCACTAATTTCACTTTAGGATCCATACCAGTTATTATTCAGAATATTCGAGGTGCTACGTTAAGCAGTTACGAATTTTCCTACCTTGGGCTAACTCAATGGGAGATGCCAAGTGATTATTCCGAAATAGGTAATGTAACCACAGGTTTTGGATCTGCTAGTGAAGAAGATTTCGTTTATCTTTATCTCTTCTTAAATCCAATGTATCCTGGAGAACTTTCCTCTTTGAATGTTACATTGACACGTATTCCGACACAAATTCTTTTATTGTCAAAAGAAGCAGATCTAGGTGGAAGTGGAGCTCCAGGATTCGAGTGGATTTGGAGTATTTCCACTATTGCCTTGATTGTCTTTTTCCTTAGGAAGAAAAGAATTTAGTTTTTCTTTTCTTCAAATCCCTTTTTTTTTTCAGGATCGATTATTTTGAAGACATTATCTTACCATATGAGTATTACTTCGCGTTGATTTCAAGCAAGAAATTGATACAAAAATACTTGAAGTTCCTCCTTTGGATGCAGGAATAACTGCTAACAGAGTTAAAAAAGGAATTCTTATGGAAAACACAACACATTTAGTTCTTGGTCTTGGTGAGGTAGGTACAGCTATTAAAGAGATTATTAAGGATTCAGGAAATAAGTTTGACGTTCTTGATATCAACATAAGACCTGAAGAAGGATTATCTTTTGATTTTCTGCATATTTGCTATCCTGATTCGGTTGATTTTACAAAAATAACCCAGGAATATACTGATAGATATGCCACTTCCGAATCAATAATCATAATCCATTCGACTATCAATCCTGGTTCAACCCAAGAAATTTCGAATTTTTTTCCACGAGTAGCATATAGTCCTATTCGGGGAACACATCCTAATCTTAAACCTTATATTCTTCATTTTCAGAAGTTTGTTGCCACTACTGATCCCTCAGTCGGGGAAGAAGTCTCAAAATTATTCGAGTATTTCAAAATCCCTGTAACTCTTGTAGTAGAAGATCCTAAATCTCTTGAGTTTGCAAAAAATTTGAATACAACTTTTTACATGCATTTAATTGTGTTTACGCAAGCTGTTGCGAAATTAGCGAGAGAACAAGATTTGAATTTAGATACAATTACCAAATTCATTGAGTCAACAGGCGATCGTTGTTTACTACCATACGCTCAAGCTGTAGGAGGCCATTGTCTTATTCCTAATGCCAAAACTCTTTCTCAGTATGTACCCCTGGCCGCATACTTAGTTGAACATAATGAAAAGTTTGCTACAGAATTTAAAAAGGAAAAAATTCGGTTTAAGGAAGGATCCAAAGATCCCTATTTTCCTAAATGGAAAAGATGCTAGTGTTGCTGAAATCAGGGTAACGGAAGAAAAGTTTTTCTTTACTTAGAAACTTTCGATTTCAAACCTAAGTCGGAAGTAAGATGGCTGATTATGATAACTTCAGTCTTCTCTTCAGATGGTTTTTAAGGAGTGTAACTTAAATGGCAGAAAACAACAAAATGGCTTATTATGTTGGAACATTTGTCTTCGTAATCGTTGGATACTTCGTACAATTATTCGTGGATGATCTTTTAGAAGATGTACTTCCCACAGAAGCAATTCTTGAAATTTTTACTGTTGTGAGAGTTGATGATATCTTCTCAGCGATAGTCTGGTTCGTTTTTCTCTTTGTAGTCTACTGGGGTGCTACTTTGTTTATTGATTCTGGTGAAAGAACAGGATTGGCCTCGCTTACTTTCGTAATTACTCTATTAATAGCTACATTAGCTGCAGTAATAGCTACAATAATCTTTGATTTGATAAACGATTCAAGTGTCACCCTAAACTTCGATTATTTACTCGATCAATACTTCTCTATTTTGAGAGATAGTGTGGCACCTGCTGTTGCAGCAACTTTTGGCTATAGTAATAAATCAAGGTAATTTATCAAACGTTTTCTCTCTTTTCTTTCGTGGAGATATTTGAATGAAAAATGTAGTAATCGTTGAGGCAGCAAGATCTGCAATTGGTAGTTTTGGGGGTGCATTGAGGGATATACATACCCCTGACATTGCAGCAAGTGTAATGAACGGGGTTATTGCCCGAACGGGAATTGAAGATCTTTCAAAACAAATTAATGATGTTCGGTTTGGATGTTGTGTTGAAGATAATAGATACATGAATGTAACTCGAATTGCATCTCTACGTGCTGGAATTCCTATAGAGGTTCCTGCTGTTACGATCAATCGTGTCTGTACCTCAGCTATGGAAGCAATTGTCTCGGGTATGCATCAGATTCAAGCTGAGTCAACTAGCGATATAATTTTAGCTGGAGGAGTAGAATCCATGAGTACTATCCCCTACCTTTCTTACGATATGCGTTGGGGTTCACGCTATTTTGACAAAGTATTTGTTGATGGAGTGATGGAGGGGCTTAAAGCTGGGGGTGATAAACTCATGGGAATGACAGCAGAGATACTTGCAGAGGAGTATAAGCTGACTAGAGAGGACTTGGATAAGGTTGCATATCGTTCCCATCAGAATGCTCTCAAAGCTATATCTTCTGGAAGATTCAAAGATGAAATCATTCCAATAGAGGTAAAATCCCGTAAAGGAGTTACTTCGTTTGAGACTGATGAACATCCAAAAGATTACACTATGGAACAATTAGCGAAAATGCGCCCTGTTTTCAAAAAAGATGGTGTTGTAACATCGGGAAATTCTTCAGGAATTAATGATGGGGCAGCTGCAGTCTTACTTATGAGTGAAAAGAAAGCTGATGAGTTAGGAATAAAACCACTAGCTAAAATTGTCGGTTATGGTATTGGTGGGGTTGAACCAGACCGTATGGGAATGGGTCCTGTTCCTGCAACTAAGAATTTATTTTCTAAAGTAACAGATTATTCCTTCGATGATGTCGGTCTTATTGAATTGAATGAAGCTTTCGCAGCTACGTATCTTGCAGCTGAACGTGAAATGGGATTTGATCGAGAAATTACTAACGTGAATGGATCTGGAATCGGTTTGGGTCACCCTGTAGGTTGTACTGGATCTCGGATTACGGTAACTCTTCTGCATGAAATGATCAAACGTCAGGAATCACTTGGTTTGTCCACATTATGTGGTGGGGGTGGACTCGGTATGTCCCTGTTACTCACACGAGATGTCTAGAGAAAGCTGATATTATTGGAAGCGTTTAGCTAAGAATATTGCACTTATAATTAGGGTGAAGATAATAATCAGGACTACAAAAACAGGAATATTATCTCCCCCCATAGTTTTTTCATCTGTTGTAGTGAGTAGATGTTCTGCAAGTAGCTCAAAGAAAGTTTGAATTTCGTCATCGAAAATCACAGACATCGACCAATTCACAAGCCATCCTGTTGTCATATCTCGTTTTATCAGGAGTCTAACTCGTCCAGAACGCTTACATATGGGAAGAAAGAGAATATCTGCCTCAGCTGACAATAAAACATGATTTCCTTCAAAACTAACATTGTACGGCTGATTCTCGCTTATCCAATAAGATTGGTTCATTGTTGTTTTAACCACGAATTGAAAATTAGATATACCGAGAGTATAATTGTCACATCTTTCTTTTTCTGAAATAGAATTATCATAGACAATTTTAATCATAGTATGGTCAGTAATTTCACAACTTAAGTTTCGTATTTCAACGATAATCCGTGAACCTTTTTCTAAGGTAACTTCAATGAGCTCTCCCTCTTCTGTTGTAATTGGAAATCGTATTTGGTTTTGCGTATCGCTTTCTGAGTTTGTATGATCATCAAATTCAGTTATTAAATATGTGATTTGGTCACCTATTTCCACTTCCCATTCAGTGTTCAGTATTGCAGAGTGTACAGAAACCAGAGTCGTCGAAAAAACGAGTAAAAATAGGATAATACCAGTTACATTAGGTTTGCTCTTATTGACCAAGAAAAACCTCTCTGACTGCATTTCTCAGGGAACTGATACTCTTAAACTTTTATACTCTGAAATTCTCCTTTTTAGAATACAAGTGAGGAAAAGTTCAGTATATGGCTAATATTTTGAAATTATTCTTGTGGATCATCCTGGTCCTGTACATCGTGTCGTAAAGACGAAGTTGACTCATCTTGTTTAGAAATGCGGGAAAAATAATCTTTTTCGAAAAACATATCCAATGTAGGACGAGTCTCCCACTCTCTTCTCTTTTTAGGACTGATTTTTGTCAAAACATGAAGATTTCGTGAAGTACTTCGACTGCAATCAAATTGAATTTTGAAACAGGCCTTTTCTGGAGAACATTCTCCTTCAAAGTAATACTTTTCGTCAGGATGCTTCTTCAGTTGACCAACTTTTGGGTGACGACAATAACATAGTATTCTTTCTTCGCTTCTATTATTGGTCTTTTCTAGTTCTCTGAAGAATGAATCGAATGGCATTTGAGATAGTCCTATGTGATAGCTACTGTAGTAAGAACAATATTATTCTTTATTTAAAAATGTATGATTTAAGTCGGCTTAAAAAGTTATTTATTTTCTTTTCACTTTTAGTGATTTGTAATCTCAGGTTTGGTTCATTGATTGCCTGAGTAGTCATTGATAGGATGACTATTTTGTTTAGAGATTTGAAGTGTGCATTTATCACGATAAATTAGGTTTGAGAAGTAAACACTGGTTTTAATCCATTGCTATGAGAAGTCTAATTTAAATTTGGGAATGAGTATGGTATCTAAGGAATGCAAGGAAATCCCGCAGTATTCTGATCCTTTTTAATTCTATAATTTACCACTCGAAAATGAATCTGTTGAGATTTACTCTTTTATTTTCATGGAAACCATGTGAAATTACGTTCACATTGAATTCGTTCAATATTGGAATGATACCATTGTAGAGAAATGTAAAGAGAGGAATTCTCAAAACCATTTTGATAATTGATATTGGATAATCCAAAAATGAACAAAACTATTTGATGTGTGCAAATACGTGGATTAATATGAGTAATTCTCTTTTATCTGGTGGGGCCCATTACGATTTATTGATTAATTGGGAAAAACGTTTAGTAAACGAGATTCCTTTTTTGAAAAGTCATTTTTCCCATCTATTGACTGCGGAAAGTTGGCTTTTATCTGTTGGCTGTGGAACTGGTCATCATCTGGTTGAACTAAGTAAGAGTTTTGACTGTAATTTAGTAGGCACAGATCTCGATCCATCTATGATTCTTGAGGCTGAAAAGAAACTTCCTCAAGCTAAATTTATTGTAGGAGACTTTCTCGATCAAAATATAATTCGGGAGGGAAAGTTTAATGCGATTTACAGCCTGGGAAATTCCATAGGACTAATTGCTGCCTCAAAATCTTCATTTGAACCTGTTATTGAAAAGCTCAGCCAGATTCTTGCACCTAATGGCATACTGATCTTTCAGATATTGAATACAATGAAGGAACGGAACGGTTGGTCTGCTCCAAGAAGCATTCAGACTTCAGAAGGTGAATTTGTTTTTCTACGTGGTTTTACTACATCTAAACGATTTATCCATCCAGAAATCATAACTCTATTTCGTCCAGTAGATAATTCTGATTTCGATTTAGTAACTACTGGTAGATCTAATATTCCACGTATAACAGTAAATGAAATGAATCGGATACTGGAACGTGTAGAATTTCGAGATACTGAGGTATATGGATCTTATAAGCGTGAATCCTTTGATGAGAACTCTTCACTTGATATGATATTTGTATGCCGAAAATCTGGATAGGTGAGAAGTTTCTTAATTATTTCAACCGTTGATTATAGTAAAATATTTCCTCATTTATTTCAAGCAAAAATTTCCGATAGAGTCCATCTTTTCTATGATATAGGGGAATTTTTTGATAAGAAATATTTGTATACTGGGAATTCTCTGAAATCAATTCGTAATCGTCAGTTTAAAGAGCGATTTCCTGATTCTACTTCCCCTAACAAGCTTTTTGAGATATCAGATGACTTCTGTTTTTTGTACCCCTCTAATCCAGGCCAGTACATATTAATGACCGATCGTCATGGAAAAGTACCAATTTTTTTCCAAGAGTCTGAAGGTGGTTTTACTATAACAACAGATTTGTGTTCTTATTTTAAAAACGATTTTGAACTTCTTGATCCTAGTAAATTCCTATCCATAAATACTGTGAATGATATTCTCGAGATTAAAGAAAAAAGTCCTATAGTTGCTGCTTCTACAAGATTTTCAAGGCCGGAATTCATAAACCACCTTGCAAGAGAAAGTGAATCGTCTATCAAAAATGCAATAAAAAGTTACAACAAAATTGGGATATTATATTCAGGAGGGGTGGATTCATCGGTTCTTGCTCAAATATTAAAAAAAAACCAAATTAGTTTTACTGGGTATGTTGTTGGAAGTAATAATTCTCCTGATATAATTTCAGCTCAAAAAGCAGCTAAGTTGTTGAATATAGATTTAAAAGTAATTTTGATAGATGAGACAACACTTGAACAAAATTTAGAAGAAATAGAAAGTATCATCCAAACAAGGCTGTTTTCTACCACTACATCAACTGTTCCTAGAGTTGTTTCCCTTGAAGTAGCTTCTGTTTTGTATTTTGGTATTAAGACTGCATCACTTGATGGTTGTGACGTTGTTTTATCCGCTATAGGAACTGAAGAGATGTTTGTGGGTTTTTCATTGGAAGATCGTCATCTAGATCGAAGCAAACCACTATTAAATGTTGTTCAGGATAAGATGTTCTCAATCTATACTCGAGACATGTATAGGAATTATCGATTGGCTGCCCATTTTGATATCGATGTAAAAACTCCCTTTGTTTCAACAGAGTTATTTCAAATTGCTCTCGCAATTCCTCTAGATCTGAAAGTACATAATCAGGTGAAAAAATACATATGGAGACAAACTGGAATAAATCTGGGATTGCCCCCCGAAATTGCATTCAGGAAAAATAAAGCCACCCAATTTGGTAGTGCTTCTAGCAAGTTATTCGCGAGATTAGCAAAATCACGTGGATATAAATACAAACGAGACTTTATTACCGATTATATAAAATAAGAAATGGTTTGAGAAACCCCTCTGATATTTCTCAAAACCATTTGGAAAATTTGGTTACAGTTTACCTCTTACGTTTACGTTTTCTTAATCCTAGACTTACTAAGACTACACCTATTATCGGAGCAATAGTGGATATGAATCCAAACCCTGGGGCAGAGGAATCATATTGATAATACATATCAGTTACGTGAGGCGTGCCTTCAGAAAGAATTACTCGGTAGAAGCCTGTTCTCAACTGTCCTTCAACTATCACGTAATAAGTTCCCGATGAGAGCTCTATTGCCTCTAATGCGGTGAACGATCCAATGTAGGTCCAATTAAGTAAATATACATCTCCTCTAACGACTAAATCTGATGTTGGAGTATAATCAAAATAAAGATTAAGATTTTCTTCAACAATCCATTTGTAAAGATGCTTTCGTTCGATTTCTGTCATGTTAGCCGTTATAGAGTGGTTATTAATTGATTTAGATAAAATCCATGTGTATTCCAGACTATTAATTGATGTATTCTCTAACACAGGAATCGTAATGTTAAGAAGATAGGTTTTGGTACCTAAATCATATTCAAGCACACGATACCATTCGTCACATTTTTCATTAAACAAATTGGAATCATCAAATGATAAGGAAATGATAGACTGCGTTTCATTATCAACTAAGGTAACGGATAGTTTTGAAAGATTAAAATCACCTGTCATCCACAGCTTATAAGTTAACTCTGTATTTACTGTTAAGAGAGAACATACTGATTCTCCTTCTTCAACAGGTATAATTGTCATTTTTCCTACAATTTTTTGTTGATAATTTACCACTAACCAGTACTGCGGGGAAAATTCAGAGTTTTTCAGTATATCAGAACATTTAAAGAAAAAAGATAGATTTGTTCCTCTTGATAGATCTGAAATTACTGTAAAATATAAAGAACTTGAGTTATCATATTCCATCTCTGATGCTGTAAATGTATCACCAATACTATCATGATATAACGTTACATCCTCGATTGGTGAGAAATCAGCTACTTCTGCAAAAAGATAAACGTCAAACATGTTGAGTCCCTTAGGAATTACCTTTTCAAAGTAGATTACGGATGGTGCTGCAAAATCCAACCAGAGATGAGTTTTTGCTTCGGCTGAAACTAATGTATCTGTTGGATCCTTCCATTCTGCCTTCACTATAAACCAGTTGGAGAATTCACGAGAAAGTTCAAGGGTCCATTCTTGTATTAGAGCTGGTAAGGATATTGGATTTTCTCCACGTTCTAAATCGGGTAAATATACAGATTGTCCTTCTGTGTATTGTGAAATCCATTGAAATTGATGAGCTGTATAACGATCTGGGTTTTCACAAACGACTGTGCTTATCATCACTCCAAGATCTTTGAGCTCTGTAACTGCAGCGAGGAGTTCAGAACCATTATACATCGATGAACTACTATCAGTACCCACATGATCACCTGGATCACAATCTTCATCGCCAACAAGAATGATTAATTTCTGTGCGTGAGATCTCCAATTAAATGTTTTAGCAAGATATAATGCATCGCCCCATGGTTCGGTACCGCCACTTGCTGAAAAAGAATTGACCAAGGATCTCACTCTAGAGTAATCAGATGTTAAGTCGATATAATTAGATTCCGATCTCGTAGGAAATTCTGAATATCGGGTAGAACCATAGAATATTGCTCCGATTCTTAAATCTGGAATTTCACTTGATAAAGAGTCAATAAGTTTTGTGAGTTCCCTCTGGACTGAAGATAATTCTTCACCCATACTGCCAGAAACATCAATTATTAACACCAAATCCACTGTTTGTACTGTTTGAGAATCAAGTGCTGCAACTTCTGCCTTAACTGACTTGTTTTGTCCAATACTCACACTAGTAAGTTGATCAGCATTGCTTGAGATGACTGCGATATTTGTAGATGTGGTATCAACCGAGATCTTTTCAAAATTTACTGTGTATGTTCCGTTGTTATACATATAAATGTCGAAAGCAATATTTGAATGCATTCCTAGACTTGAGGAATTCTGTCCAATAGTGATAATTAAATCATCTGACACAACAGAGCTAGACTCTTTTATTTCTGGATCGATTTCTACTGTGTCTTTTAAATCCAATATCAGGTTTTGGCCAACATATAATGTTATTATAAATAACACAAATCCTATTATTAATATTTTCTTCATTTCTTTTTTCTCCATTGAATGATAGTTTCTTGTTTAATAACAATTAACAACAAATATCATCGTATATCAATGCTGATCATACGTTTAAAAACGTTGCGCAACGTTACGCAACAGAGTTCAACTGCACTCCTTGTGTCAAAAACCGAAGAAGGGTTTATTATTTTCCTGAATTCTTCAATTTTCCAAAATCTATATATTTATTGAAGGAATAGGGTTGAATAAATTGGATAGTAAAGGTGCTAGGAGACTCGATCCATCTGGTGAACCAATAATAACTTTTATTAATAAGATCTGCAATGATATTGGCCCTAGGATCAGCGGATCTGAAGAAGAGAAACAAGCTGGTGATCTAATTTATAACCAGATGTCATCGTTTTGTGATACAGTAGAAAAGGAAGACTTTAAATGCAGGCCAGGAGGTTTTCTTGATTTTATTAAAATTACAGCCATTTTTTATTATATTGGAATCCTCTCGTATTTATTTGTGCCAATATTGACCTCTATCTTCCTGATAATAGGCTTAGGAATCTATATTGTGCAACAGATCTTTCTTTATGAAGTAGTTGATTTTTTCTTCCCAGAAATATCCACATTTCACGTCATTGGGAAGATTCAACCGAAATCACCTGCAAAAAAACTCGTTTTACTTTCAGGACATCATGATTCCGCCTATGAGTTTCCAATTTTCAGTAAGTTGGGAGAGAAATCATCATATGTTATCTTAGGTACAGTTGGGGTAGTGGTCATTAATATTCTAATAGGATTTCTACGAACAGTTTTCACTACTCCGAATATTATTCAATTGTTGGATATAACGCAATTTGTGTTTGCATTAGTGGGAATAGTACTAATTACTATAATCGCACTATTTTTACGGTCAAATAATGTGGTCATGGGAGCAAACGATAATTTAACAGCCGTTGGCGCAGTTCTTGAATGTGGAAAGTATTTTGCATCACATAAACCAGAAGAAACAGAGATCTGGTTGATTAGTTTTGCAGGGGAAGAGCATATGCGAGGATCAAAACGCTTCGTATCTACTAATAGAAAAGAAATTCTCAATCGCGATGGTATGCTATTCAATATGGAAACACTCAGTGCTGATGAATATTTACTTGCAACTCAAGAACCAATGTTTCTTGCAAAACATTCACCTAAAGTAGTTGATATCGTATCTACTGCAGCAAAACAGGTTGATATTCCACTAAGAATTGGCCCCTTACCATTTGCAGGTAGTGATGCGGCAAATTTTTCGAGGAAAGGAATTCACGCATCAACAATATTCGGTTTAGCCAAAGAGGGTACACCCCCCCATTGGCATACTTTGGAGGATACACCCGACAAAATTTCTGGGCCTAAGATAGTGAGGGCTGCTGAACTCGCCATTCAATTTGTAATTGAGGTTGACGAATTATAAATTTTCTTGGAATGTGTGCTGTAGGTTTCCTGGATCAATTCCTGAAATAGTTATTTCCCCTTTCTCATTTGTGATAATTTCCATTTCCGGAATGTCTTCGAGAATATATTTCTTATAAAATTCTGAAGTGTACCAGTAAATTTTGTTATTTGAACCCCTCAATCCAGACTGTATTTTCAATTTATGGTTGTACCTACCCGCAATTATCAGATCCACATTATTCGCAATAGAATTAATCTCTGGAAATTGTAAAAGCTCCCCTTTTGTGTATCCTGTCAGGATAATGACTCCTAAATCTGTTTGGCTCTTTATCAGAGAAACAAGTGCCGCTAGATCTTCGATTTGCTGGAAGGGTTCTCCTCCTGTTATCGTTACTCCGATTATCTTTTCCTCTGAGCGATAAAATCTGATTTCTTCAACGATCCTCTCGATTTCGACTTCTATTCCCAAATCTCTATCGTGAGTTTGGGGATTGAAACAACCTTTACAGTTCAAAGTGCACCCCTGAACCCAGATAGTGTAATGAGCCCCTGGCCCATTTACCTCAGAAATTGGTATTACTGAAAAAATCTTCATGAATTTTCCCTTTTTGACCATAGAATTCAAATTGGATTATGTATGGAATACATGAATGTTTTAGGTATTTTATATTTTGTTAGGGAGGGATGTTTCAAAGTGAATTTATCCGAATGTGAATTCGTGAAAAAAACTATTAATTAATTCAAATAATATTGGATAGAGCTCGAATGAGATATTCAGAAGCCTTTCTTCTGAGTTAATACAAAGGGGCAGCTTAATGGATATGAATCTTGATAGATTTTTAGCTCTTCTAGAGGAAGAATCGAAGGATCGTCCAAACCTTATCCCTTTTTTCAGATCAATCTTTGTATACTATTTCGTTTTTGCCAGCATCAACACTTCTAAGGTCACGGATAGGCGATTATTCCTAAAAAATATTTTTGAAACATCTTCTTCCCCTTATCTAGAATTCGTGTTTAAATCTTTCAGGTTTGATAAGTTTACAGACGTGAAAGAATACCTGCAAGGGACGAAATGGTGGTGGGAGTATATTGTAATTATAAAAAATGAAGGACTTAGTATTTATCATCTATCTAAGCTCTATGAGTCAACATCAGGTCCAAAAAAGAGAAAAACCACTGGTTCCTTTTTCACTCCTAAAGAACTGGTTCGTTTCATCTGTCGATATAGTTTATCCCAATATTTAATAATAGATGATACTTTAGAAGTTGATTCTTCGACAATACATAGAATAATCTTCAATAGTGACATTTCAGAAGATGATCAGGTTATTTGCAGAAAGATTCTAGATATAATCTCATCTATGTCAATAATTGATCCTAGTGTTGGAATTGGGCTCTTTTTTCATGAAATAATAGAGGTTTTCACTCCTATCCTTTCAAAGGTAAGAAGTTCAAATTCCAAATCTGATTTTCAGACCATGTTTGAATCTTTGTTACAAAACCTGATTGGTTATGATATAGACTCTGATAAGATCATTTTAACAAAATTCCTACTTTTGCATCATTGGATTGCCCAAATCACCCCTAGTCAGTTTTTATCAATTGAAGCAATAGAAAAATTTCTTAAATCATTAATAAATATTAAAAATGAGGATTTTTTACTCGAAGAAAATTCAGTAAATTTGAAATTTGATTTATGTGTCGGTAATCCCCCTTATGTTCGACATCATGAAATAGATAAAAAGAAAATAATTGAAAAACTCATTACCACTCCTGAATACCAATCTGTTTTTTCAGGAGCAAAACGGTCGATTGATTCAAAGGCAGATCTTTATGTTTATTTTTGGATCAAGCTAATCCTGAATCTAAATTTAAATGGTATTTTTGGACTAGTCTTATCACGATCTTGGTATTCTTCACGCTTTATCGAACCGATAAATGCGCTTCTCTTTGAGAAATACCTGAATATTGATTTAGTCCTTGAACTTCCATTAGAATCATGGAAATCCGCAGAAATTATCACAAATATTATAGTAGGTCATAAGGTAACAGATTTCAATCGCTTACATTCGTCCAATGTGATCGTTTGGAAGGGAAAATTAGCTAAATTACTTGAAAATACTTCACCTCTTACGAATTATCTCAGTATAGAAAATAATATCCGTTCTGCAATTAATTCTGAGAGTGTAGTTGAGTCCTGGGAAAATGAGGAAATAAGAATAAGCCAAGTAACCAATCCTCACCTTCTATTCTCGTCTAATAGGTCTGAGCAGTTTCCAGTAATTCGATTAGATTACCTTACAATGGCCCCTTTCCTTCTTCATCAGGTTCTTATGGCGAATAAGGGGAAATTTTGTTTCTTAAAGCAGCTTGGAAGGTTAAGCTTAGGGTCTACAACTGGAGCAAACAAATTTTTCTATTTAACAGAGGAAGCTGTTCAATCTGCCGGTCTTTCGTTCGATCACCTCGTTCCAATGACCAAATCACCGAAAGATTATATGAACTTAACTAAGGCTTCTCCCAAAAAGCCTCTATACCTATTACACATTCCAGTCGATTATGATATTGGGGAGGATGAAAAATTAAGACAGCTTTTAGAGAGGAATAAAGATGAAATCTTCTCCCGACCATATTTTCGAAATAAAAACGAATCAAACTGGTATCGTATAAAAAAAATTCAACCTGATATTCTCATACCGAATATGACCTTTTTACGATCGTTTGTTGCATTTAATCCACAGAAATTGCATATAGATAAACAATGGATTGGTTTTTGGTCAGAAAATTCACTTTGGGATAATTTTTTACTTGGTTTTTTCAATTCATCTTTAGGAATGCTGTTACGTGAAATCCAAGGTACTAGAACCTTAGGATTAGGATCTTTGAAATTATCACTGAATGAATGTAAAAATCTACTTATTTTAGATCCCAAGAAAATCCCAGATACAATTCTGAAACAAATAAATGAACTAATTGTACAAATGATGGAGTTAACCATTCCTAGACTGGGAGAAAAGACTAAATATTCGGAGATACAAACCGAACTTGACCGTCTCATTTGTGTTGAATATTTACAATTACCTCCCCCTATATTGGAGGAGATTCAACACGCATTGAAGTTTGAGGTAGAATGGCGTCTAGGAAGGTCATTGTAATGATATCTCCTAATTCTGCAAAAAATATTATGAAAGGAACTAAGAACATGGCAAAACAGGTCATTTTTCACGAAGATTACTATCTAGAATATACTTTTGATCCTGCTGCGAAACCTGGAAGAATGGAAGCAATTATGGAGGAATTAAGAGATTATTCGATCATTTCTCCAACTCCAGCTACAGTAGAGGATGTTTTACTTGTCCATACAGAGGATCATCTTTCCCGTGTACAGAATGATTTAGACCAAGTATATCAGAATGCTTTACTCGCTGTGGGTGGAGCAATGCTAGCCGCTGAGTATGCCTATAATCAACAACCGATATTTGCTGCTATTCGTCCCCCAGGTCACCACGCCTCACCTGACGGTTATTGGGGTTTTTGTTATTTTAATAATGTCGCTATTGCCGTTAGATATTATTGTATCAATAAAAACATACAAAACGCTCTTATCGTGGATTTTGATTTACATTATGGTGATGGATCCAACAATACCTTCAGGAATGATCCTCTGGTCACATATTATTCAGGTGATGGTCATACTCCAGAAGAATTCATATCCAATCTAATTGATTTTCTTGCCCAACATGGTGATTCGGAATTTTTAGCTGTATCTGCTGGATTCGACCGACACGAACATGATTGGGGAAAACTCCTTTCTACGGAAGATTATCGGACAATTGGTTCACTATTGAAATCTTATAGCGAGGATCATGGTCAGAACAGACGTTTTGCCTGTCTTGAAGGGGGTTACAATCATTCCGTCTTAGGAAAGAATGTGAGGGCATTTATCGAAGGTTTTTATTAGATTATTCGACCTTCATCCACTCAATAGTTCTTGCATTCGATTTTTATATTCTTTGAAGGCTTTCTGTCCTTCTTCTGTAATTTCTAAGATCGTAACGGGTTTTTTACCTCGGAATGACTTAATAATATTAATATATCCTGCTTCTTCCAGTTTAGATGCGTGAGTTGAAAGGTTTCCCCAAGTAAGATCAGTTTTTATCTTGAAAAAGATTAAATCAGCGTTTTTGACAACATATAGATAAGACAGAATGATAAGACGTGAGGGGACATGTATTACCTTATCTAGATCTGTTTGAAAACGACTCTCTTTTGGAGTGTCTTTTAAATCGTCCAAGATTAATCTTCCTCTAAGTCAATTACTGGATAATTGCGGATAAACCATATAAATCTTAATATTCCTAATACAAGGACTAAAAGTCCAAAAGAAAAGAAATAAAGAATTATCGCATCGAATTTGTTTGGAAAATCTAACAACGCGATTGCGAATCCTAAGAGAGTGGAAAAACCAAAAAAGCTGTAATAATATCGTCTACCTGTTTTATCTGCCAAAAAAGCACTTGGCCCAAACATAATTAGTCCAAAGATAAATGGAACCCATCCGTACCATTGTGAGGGATCTAAAATCTTTCCCTCAAAGATGATCATAGCTAAACATGTAAGAATCAGTATTACTAAACAGAATAATAGAAATTCTATCACAGTCTTTTGTGTAGAGGATTGTTCATCTAATCCTGCCACTTTGAATTCTACTCTTCCAATACGTGGATAAGTTGTATATTGGCGGATGTACTCAAATAACCGAGGGCCAAAGAACAGGAGAAAAGGTATATATATCACAAAAACGGGATTTAGATACATTAGCGGTGTTGATAGTAATACTACTCCTACAAATAATTCTGTTAATCCATCAATAAGGAATTCATTGTATGTTTTTTGTTCGAGTTGCTTTAAATCAGGTTTTTCATTCATTACCTTCACCAGAATTTAATATACTTATAATTACAGGAGAGCTTTATCTCTAATAAATAGCTTTGTAATGCGGAAGTACTTTGTCATAGTTATATTGAAATATTCGTAGCTAAAATTAATAGGAGTTGGTGCTGAAACGATTTCTATAGAGAAATTTACTTTCAAGAAGGAAGTACTATGGGAATAATACGTACACCAGATGAAAATTTTGATAATTTACCTGATTACCCCTACAAACCAAATTATTTGATGGTTGATGAAGCTAGAGTTCATTATATTGATGAAGGTTCTGGCAATGTTATTTTATGTCTGCATGGCGAACCAACTTATTCATTCCTCTACCGGAAGATGTTCAAACCATTTTTGGATGCTAATAAGAGAGTAGTATCATTTGATTTTATTGGATTTGGAAAATCTGATAAGTACACTTTACTTGAGGAATACACCTATGATATGCATTATAATACACTTGATAATGTGGTTAGAAAATTAGGTTTGAAGGATATAACATTAGTAGTTCAAGATTGGGGCGGGTTGATTGGCCTACCATTCGCTGCAAATAATCCAGACTTAATATCGAATTTAGTGATAATGAATACAGGTTTACCTTCAGGAAGATCTCCTCCAAATGAGGCCTTCCTTCAATGGCGAGAATTTGTTGAAAATAATCCTGATTTACCAATAGGTATGGTTATAGAAATGGGGTTAGCTAATAGGAATAAGGTGTCTGCTGAAGTCATAAATGCCTATAACGCTCCTTTCCCAAGTGAAGATTATAAAGTAGGGGCTCGTGCATGGCCATTACTTGTTCCAATCGCACCAGAAGATTCTGTGGCCGGGATCATGGTAAAGGCAAGAGAAAAATTAAAAGAATGGAATAAACCTGCACTTGTTATGTTTTCCGACAAAGATCCTATAACGAGAGGTGCGGACAATTTTTTTCGAAAATTAATCCCTACTGCAAGTAAAAATCCAGAAATCGTAATAAAAGATGCAGGTCACTTTTTACAGGAGGAGAAAGGTGAAGAAATTGCAAACCACATCCTTAAATTCATAGGATGAAGGTTATCTTGAGTAGAATTGTGAAAAATAGGTGTTGTTTTTGTCAAAAAGTATATATACACGGAAAGGGGATAAAGGAAAGACTGGAGTGTTAACGGGAGAAAGAATTGAAAAAATTGCTCCTCGTATTGAAGCCTATGGGACGGTTGATGAACTCATCGCAAGCTTAGGAATAAGCAAAGTATTCTCAGAAAAAATTCTTGCGGAATATATTCGCAAAATACAACAGCATCTTTTTATGGTTGCAGCTGAATTAGCAACGCCAATTCATCATTTCAAAGAGAAAAATGAGCTTGTAAGAGGTATAAAAAGGACTAGTGCCAAAGATATAACTGAATTAGAAGAAATCGCAGATAAATTAACAGATCAACTCCCTCCAATTAAGAATTTTGTAATTCCTGGTGGAACAGAATCAGCAGCATTCTTACATCAATCCAGAACAATTTGTCGACGTGCAGAGAGAAACATTATCCGCTTTATGGAGAAGGAGGAAGTCAATCCTGAGATCTTACGTTATATCAATAGACTATCAGATTTACTATTTGTCTTCAGTCGATTTGCTAATGTCAAATTGGGAGATGGAGATCACATTATCTCTCGCCAAGGAGTAATTCACCAAAAAGATGACTGAATGCGACCTTAATCTTGAATCGAGAGGGATAAAGTCCTAAAGAAATCAGTAAGATCAATATTCCCCCCCGATAGAATTATTCCGATTTGTTTATTTTTGAATTCATCTTTTTGTCGACTTTTAGTAAGATTTAGTAAGCCAGCTAGTGGTACAGCGCCAGAAGGTTCTACTACTATTTTCATTCGCTCCCAAAGAAATTTCATTGCTAAAATGATCTGCTCTTCGGTGACCGTTACTATATCATCAACAAATTTTTTGATTGTCTTGAATGTAATATCTCCTAAACTGGTTCGAAGCCCATCAGCTATTGTATTCGGGTTAACAGAGGGATAGATTTGTGTTCCATCCTTAAAAGACAAATATGCGTCATTAGCATTCAAAGGTTCCACTCCAATTGCACTTGATTTAGGAAACATGGATTTTAGACACTTTGATGTTCCGCTAAGCAAACCTCCTCCACCAACTGGAGCCAGAATAAAATCCAATTCTCCTACCTCGGTTAATAGTTCATATGCTGCTGTTCCAGCCCCATGAATAATATTGTAATCATTGTAAGGATGCACAACAGGATACCCATATTCCGCAACAACTTCTTCAGTCTTTTCCACACGATCCTGGGGATTATTTCCACATTCAATGATTTTCGCACCATACCCTCTTGTTGCCTCCTTTTTTACGGAAGGAGCATTTGCAGGCATAACTATCAAAGACTGGACATTTAACTCTCGGGAAGCTAACGCGACTGCTTGAGCATGATTACCCGAAGAGTGCGTGATTATTCCTGCGGGATTTTCAACCTCAATGAGATGTTGAATGGCATTAAACGCTCCACGTACCTTAAAAGCTCCAACACGTTGAAAATTTTCACATTTCAAATATACTTGTGCTGAAACGAGTTTGTTAAGAGTACGAGAGGTCATTACTGGAGTTTTATTGACATAATTGCTAATTCTTCTATAGGCTCTAGTGATATCTTGGTTCATGAAAGGGGAATAATCTGTAATTCTATTAAAACCTTAAGGAAGAACTTGAGAAAAACTCGAGAATAGGAGGAATATAAGTGGTAAAGAGTAGGATATTAACTGTAATTCAGTAAGATAAATCCAAAGGATTTGTATGAACCTAGTTAGTGACTACATAAGTCCTTTTTCTTATTTGGAATCAAATAGGTCATCCAGTTCAGTCAGGGCATCAGAAATGGAATATCTAGAAAAAATATTTTCTCCTTGAATAATTTGAGTAATAATTGATTTCTGTGAGTCAGTCATCGATTGAGTTAATTCTTCGAGAATTTTTGCACCATCAATTGGATCATTCATCTATGAACCTCTGTTTATCTGGATCTACTTGTAAAAAACTGAACAACATGTTTCCTTAATGCTTTTCTTTATAAATATTTCTTAGATCCATGTCTCAGATCCATCTAAGCTGAAGATTCACCTAAATTTATGTATTACCCCCATAATATCCTAGTAATATTAAATCAACCATTTTAGTCGGTATTATAAGATATTCAAGGCAAATTCAAACCAATTTACAAACGGTCATTCTTCTTGGACTATTATATGGCAATGAACATTTTTTATGTTCGGATCATTTTTGGGGTGTTGTCTAGGAAAATTTCCTTTGTTAGGACATGATAATGTCTTATTTTTTCGGTTTGTCTGATAATATCGGGTATAGGGGTGTTTTTAATTGATTCTAAAACTGAATGGATCTTTTCTTCAGTTTTCATAATACTAAATTGGTTTTGATTTATTATCTCCTTAATATCATTGGTTGGAGAAAGAAGAGTCTCAATACTTTGAGTAATTTCGATTTTTTGGAGTAAGGAATCCAATAGTTCATGAAAATCTACCTTTACACTAGTAAATAATTCTGGAAGATATAATTGGTAAACCATATGCTCTGCTACTCTTTGAAGAAATTTCAATTCTATTTTGTAAGATAATCCAGCATTTAATGATTGTAGCTGAGTTAAAAACGAAATGTATTGTCCTAATATTTTCCATTGCTCTTCATATAACTGGGGATATTTTATTGGAATCATTTTTGTATAATATTTATGTAAATAGACAGTAAGGTGAGAATAATTCAAGATGTACCGTTTTAATAAATAATTGATTAAAGAAGAATTCAAAATAATCATTAAAGGAAAAAAATCGTAGTTGGGATTGGTTACTTCCATTATAGAAACATTCGTTCCAGGTATGAACCCTTTTGGTTTATAAGCAACTCGGAATTCATTACCAATA
Source organism: Candidatus Hodarchaeota archaeon (assembly GCA_016840035.1). Taxonomy (GTDB): domain Archaea; phylum Asgardarchaeota; class Heimdallarchaeia; order Hodarchaeales; family Hodarchaeaceae; genus Hodarchaeum. The sequence continues at coordinate 43,348 of JAEOTC010000113.1, forward strand.
GCCGTACAGATAAGTTTTGGACGAATTAAATATTCTTTAAATCGTTCATTTGTGTGGTTAGCCTTGGACCAATGGAAAAAGTCAGGTTTCAGAGCATAGCGTGACACACATTTCCCTGAATGAAGAAAGGGGATTGAATAATCGGTTGATGGTGAAAATTTGCGTTTTAGGTCCTTTTTAACAATTCTATGATCAATACCGTAATCACCCATAATTTGAGAAAATTCACAGTTCTGGACGATTTGTTGCCATTTTTCATCATAATATATCATATATCGCTTGTACTGTTTGAAAACTTGCTTATTAATTGGGGAAATTGGTTTCAAACCGTTTCTAGGTTTAATAGAGATAAATTGATTATTTTTCTGGCTCTTTGTTAGGATTAGTGAACACATTTCTAAAGTAACATCTTCAAAGGCCGCCGATTCATCATGAATCTCATCTATATTCATATTTTCGAGAATAAACTCTCTTATCCCTTCAAACTCTTCTACTCTAAGAATAGAAAACGGAAGAATAAATGCCATACGCCCGTCTGGTTTCAAGAGAGAGATAGCCCGTTCAATAAATGCACCTGCTGAGTTCAAACTCATCTTCTTAGCAGCTCTTCCTTTACAAGAACTGTAGGATAATTTAATAATTTTCTTTTCATCTGGAAGTAAAACAGAACGGCCGTAGGGAGGATTGCCTAGGCAAATATCAAAACCCCCCTCTGGGATTATTTCAGGATAATTAGAGGCCCAATGAAAAAATTCAACTACTGAGGGGTCTAATTTATCAAGAAACTTCTTGTTTGAAGCTTTTTCTGGTATAGAGGATAAATATTGAAGATATTTCATATCGAGGTTTTGTGTGAGTTCAAAATCATAATCCTCACTTATAAATCCAAAAAGAGAGTTCCCTCTCTGGATATTTGAAAAAACTTGAGAACCATTACCTATTTGGAAATCAGGTTCTTTATCCAAAAGCCAGAACAATAATCGTAATTTAGTTACCAGAGTACCTAGATCCGATTTGTCTACTCCAAAAATAGAGTTCTGAATAATTGTGGATACTCTTATTTCCGTTTTATTCTTATTTTTCTGCAGATTTTGAAAAATTCTTTCTGCTGCATAAACTAAAAATGAACCAGTGCCACAGCTAGGGTCAAGTACCCTAGCTGAAGTGTTATCTGTTGTTAAAAGTCTGTCAGTTAGTTCTCGAATAATCTTCCATGGCGAATAGTAGACTCCCTTTACCTTACGATTTGAAACTTTAGGTGTTAAGGAAAAATCCTGTTCAAACTCGTTGATAACCATTTCTGCCAATATTGATAGAAATTCAGGTGATATCCTCTCATCCCTATCCCAAGGTTGTTGAAATTTTTCCACAAGAGTAAAAGTATATTGGCTTATTTGCTTAATTAGAGTCTGCCAATAATCATTAGAAATGTATTTGATTAGTCTTATCTCATCAATGGATAAAAGGATCATATGGGGAAATGTATTCTCCGTTTCTGAAATTTTTTTTTCTTTAGTAAACTCATTCGATGATCTAATCCATTGTTTAAACACAGCTTCTATATTCTTATTTTCAGGATAAGATCTAAAATAAAATAGAGCAAGAAATTTAAGGTTTGCACTCAAAGCCACGTTGAAAATTGTTGTATCAGACCATTCTTGACTCTGTCCTCCTTGAAGAAGTAATACATAAAGGTCTTTTAGTTTTTGAGATAATTGTATCAAAGATCATCTCTCAGATTGTTTGGTCAACCAATGAAAGATATTAAAGGTTTTAATATTTCGACTCATAAGTCTGGAAATACATAGAGGTGCAATCATGGAATTATCCCCAAACCGATTTCCAACAGGAATTCTTGAGGTCTGTCATATTTTTCGCGACTCAGGCTTCCAAGCTTTTGTCGTTGGAGGGTCCATTCGTGATCTTCTTCGGGGAGAAAATCTACCAAATGATTGGGATATTGCCACTGATGCATCTCCACCTAAAGTTATAGAGCTATTTAGTCAATTTCGGGTAATTCCGACAGGCATACAACACGGGACTGTTACCCTTCTTTTTAAAAATCTTTCAATCGAGATTACTACTTTTCGTGTCGAAGGAGAATATAAAGATGGACGACGCCCATCAGAAGTTCATTTTGTAAAAGAGATAGAGGAGGATTTAGCTCGACGTGATCTCACAATAAATGCGATTGCCTATGATCCTATTAATCAATCTTTAACTGATCCTTTCAAGGGTGTTACCGATCTTCAGAATAATATCTTACGTTTAGTAGGTGATGCTGATACCCGTTTGAAAGAGGATGGACTTCGATTAATTAGAATATTCAGATTTGTTTCTCAATTGGGCTTTTCTGTTGATCAAAAGTCCCTTGATGCGGTTCCTAGGCAAGTAACTGTCTTCAGACAGGTTGCGAAAGAGCGTATTGAGGTTGAATTCCATAAATTAATGAGTGGACCTTTTTGGCAACAGGCCATCAAAATGATGATTCCAAATAATCTGCTAGCAAACTATATACCTGAACTTTTCGAAAAATATATGCTTGCTTTAATGGAATCGGTCCACAATGATCGCTTAGGAATTACTATTTCTATTATTGAGAGTTTTTCTCCTGAATCATCAATCAATCTCCGTTATGCTGCTCTATTTCATCAATTATCAGCTACATCTCATCCAAAGGATACTTTCCCTGAAATAGATAAACAATTCTTGGCCAAGATCTTAAGAGGGTTAAAATTTCCAAATAAGAGGATAGACAGCATTCTACATCTTCTTACTGTATATAAGATCCCTTTACCATACTCTATGAATGATGAGGAGGAGAGGAGGAATTATTCTCTCAGAAAATTCCTTTATAAGATCAATCCACATTTTCTTGATGATTATCTATCATTTTACAAGGCAATGTGGAAAGAGCTAGATCGTTCAGGGTTACCTAGTGTGTTAATAGAGGATATAGAGAGAAGAAGGGAATCTCAACCTCCTATATATCTAAAAGACTTAAAAATTGATGGAAACGAAGTTGTATCCCATTTAAACATAAAAAAATCAATCCCTGCTCAACGGGAATTTATTGGGATATGTTTAGACCTATTACGAGAACAAGTCGAGGTGGATCTGTCTAATAATACGAAATATAAGCTTTATCAAATTTTAGAAAACATTAATCAGGTTAAAAACCTGTGTACCGCACTAAAAGTCCCCAGGGTCAGTATAATTTCTACTGATCACATTCGAAAACTCTATCGAGGGAATGAACCTGAATATATTTCTTGGGAAAACAGTCACACTTATCGTCTCTCAATCTGGTTAGTATCATGTCTTCTTCGACGTAACAAATCGAATATTGTCATTTTTGATGGTACAAATCTGAATTCTCCCTCACATCCGTATCATAGGGAAAAACTAGCAACAAAATTCAAAAGATACAATCCGATCTTCATCAATACTTTTTCATCAGAGGATGACCTTAAGAAGAATTTAGAGGCTAGAGAGCATGAAAAACCATCAATTAGAAAAAGTGATGCAGATATTACAATCTATGAACGGTATGAATCGATAATTAACCGTTACCCGAAGTCATTTTATGCACCAGAAAATGTTAAAATTATTGAATTATCCACCAGATCAACTGAATACGAAAAAAGGCTTAAAGATCTCAGTAAAAATCTTAAGGAGAGTAATCATCGTCTGATTATTATGAGTGGGAATGTCCTTACTGGGAAAACATTCACTGCAAGAAAGATCCAGCAGATATTAAGCACACATTCTTTGAAAGAATGATAATCATCGTTTGGGGAACCACCTGTGGTAATCACTCAACGTGAAAAGGGGCAATATTTCACTCCTGATAATGTTGTACGTGCGATTATAACCAGTATCAGTGTATATCTAAAAGAGAAGGAATCTAATTCCACGTTACGTGTGTTAGACCCATCAGTTGGAGAAGGAATTTTCTGCAATCTTCTTATACAGTTGTTGAGTAAGAAGTTTTCCTTTATTTCGATAGATGCCCTTGATATCGACTCTGAAGCTCTGTCAAAGGCACAATCTTTAGTGAATCGGACATTGGATGATAAAAATCATACTTCTACATTTCATCAAAAAAATTTCTTAACAGAATTTGATATAGAGAATAAAGAAGAAAAATATGATCTAATCATATCTAATCCTCCCCATAATGCAAAATATCCTCCTTGGGAATGGGACAACATACTGAAAACGGTTTCTTATGAAATTCCTCAAAAAATCCCTAAAGAATCAGCACTCTATTTCTTTATTAAATCACTCGACTTATTGAAAGATGGTGGAATTCTTTCTTTTATTTTACCCAAGCCGTTCATTTACTCAAATAAATGGAAAGTATTTCGAGAAATATGTACTAAACGGGTTCGTCTACTAGAGGTATATGATATAGGTAATCAGTTCTCAGGTCAACTTCAAGAGCAGGTTGTAATTTCTATTCAAAATTTAACCCCTACTAATGATTTTAAAACGGGGATTTGGGATAAGATTAAAGAGGAATTTTCTTCTAGATCAAGCGTTAAGTCTGAAAATGCTATTCGATTTGATAATTTTTTAGTTGGTATCACCCCAATAGAACAGAATCTAATGGAAAAGCTTATTAAAAACAATCAGGTTATTGAATGGGAAGCTTTTCGTGGATTAAACAGTAAATACCGTAATAAAACCTCTTCCATCCCATTAGTTGAGAAAGCTACAGTTACTCATGGTTTTTTACTTCCTGAACGGAATTATGTAGATAAAGACGTTCCAAACAGACAATTAGAAAGATTAGCACGCCCAAAAATAATTGCTCAACGAATTCTAACTTATACAACAACACCAAAGTTCCGATTTAATGTACCTATCTTGGTCGATAGTATAGGGAATCTCATCACACATGAGACGATTATCAATATATTCCCTCCTAATTCAACCATTCAGGATCTTTACTCATACGGAGCAATCCTTCAGTCTAAATTCACCGTTTGGTGGTTAAAACACGCTATTTATACAAAACAATTTGTCACTAGTAAAGATTTTGATAGACCCTATTTAAATAAGGTTTTAATACCTTCTATAGACGGTTCTGTTAATCATACGTTTCGTAATGGACTAAATTCCCTTTTACATGAAGGGAATCTTCATTCAATAATTTCTCTTGCCAATAAAGAGTCGAAAGTAGATCAATTTTTTGCTCTAGGTAGAATCTTTAAGTATTATCTAATGAAAGGAGAAGAGATTCGATTGTTGCTTGATCAGATCCTTCAATTATCCTCTCAACGTACCAATATTTCACAGCATAACTTAATGAAAAGGATTGATCGAGATTTTCGTACTAGAGATGATGTGAGTTATATCTGGTTAAATACTAAATATGGGCTTACGTTTAGTGATTCCATTGTATCTGAGCTTAAGACAAAATATCTTGACCTCGCGAACATTAGAAACGAGATCGATATACTTGTGATTATGTTATATGGATTAACAGAGGAAGAGGAAAGAATTATCGTTGAGGGAGACCAATGAAGACGAGTAAGATTAAAGAACCGTTAGGTGCGATTCCAACACCGAAATCTATAGTAAAGATAATGGTTGATCTTTCTTATGAATTTATCACGCATTTTTTACAGGAAAGTACAACTTCCAACAGTATGTACGTACTTGATAACTCAGTAGGGGATGGCCGATTCCTATTTGGAATTGTCGAGAAATGGAACACTATTACTGAAATTAATCGCCGAGGATGTAAATTAGTTTTACATGGTTTAGATATTAATAAGGATTCAATAACTAAATGTAAAACAGATAGGAACAATTTTTCAGATATAAAGGGCATTGAAATATCATTTAAAACTGGAAACGCATTAATTGGATATGTTAAACCAGTAAAGATAAACGAAAAGGAAATTGTCGATGAAAATTTGACTGAATCTTATTTTAACAAAATAGATCAGAGTTTGCAAAATCTTAATCTAAAGAAATCTGTGTTTCATTGGTTCTATGAGTGGTCAAAGCCGAACTCCAAGGATGGATATCATATTTGTATAGGAAATCCTCCCTTTGGAATTAAATTCTCTTCTGAAGAGAAAAATATCTTCAAACGAATGTATCAAGGTGTTGATCCAGAAGTTGAAAGCTACCTATTATTCGTTGAACGTTCGATAAGTCTTTTACGAGAAGGAGGATTAATAATCTTTCTTATTCCGAATAATTTTACAACCAACTATCGTTATGAAGAATTTCGAAAATTTCTTCTTCAAAACCTCAGTATCAAAAGAATCATTATGTTGGGAAGCAATGTGTTTCCTACTGTTTCAGTTGAAACTTGTATTCTTATTGGTTATAAGGAACCTCATGCAAAGAAAAGTTCTACTAATTTTATAGAATTTAGTAATTACTCACTAGAGAAAGGCTTCTCTTCTATTCAAATTAGTGACCAAAATTTTATTCTGAATCAGGAGTTCAAGTATATTGTTCCAGATATGTCGACTGAAATTTCTGGTATTCTCAAAACTATCGAAGAAAATTCTATACCATTAGCAGATATTGCCTCTATCTCTCGTGGGATTGAACTAGGATTTCAATCAGAATTGACAAGTGATGAACCGACTTCTACACAATCGGTGCCCTTGATAGCTGGAAGAAACATCGAAAAATTTCTGATCAAAGGAAAATATCGGTATATTGATTATGATTCAAATCAAAAATCCATTTTTAAAAATAAATCGTTGTATAAACAACCTAAAATCTTACTTCGAAGAATTGGTCATGAGTTAATTGCAGCATTGGATCCTAATGAACTTTTTTGTGTTTGTGATGTGTATATTATCACACTTAAACCACAATGGTCTCATGTTCCACTAAAACATCTAGAAATAATTCTAAATTCCCCCCTTCTTACTTTTTACCTAAATCATAAATTTAAAACAGTTAAAAAGATTTTTCCTAAAATTCCGATTAGTTATTTAAAACAACTTCCAATTAAATTACCATTTTCACCAAAAGAAGAGAGCTTAATTCAAAATATTAGGAAGGAACTTAAATTCTTAGAGAAGGAGTCATTTAACTCTTTGAACGAACTAATATTTCGAGTGTATAGAATTACTAAATCTCAAAAAACGATTGTAGAGTCAGCTCAGTAGAGTTTTGAGCAATTACCATTCTCGTTTCGGGAGTCCAGAAACCTTAATGCCAGAATCATGTGTTTTATAGCGTCTATTTAGTCCAATTAAAAATGCTGTAAACCTTTCAACATGTCTTGCTGATAAAGTGCCTCCTGCATCAACTGGTCGGAGATTTTTTATCTTAACAGCTTTTTCTTTGACCTTATTTTTTGCTGCTTTATCCTTACTGAATATAAAGACATCTTGCTCCAAGACAGGTAATCTATCGATTTCTCGTAACGTTGAATTTGAAAGAGTCTTAAAAGCCCCGACAACAGGCACTTGTTGAGGAATAGTTTTTCTGAGGAGCTCTGTGGCACTGAGAGCCCTTAAATCATCATGAGATAGAATATCAACCATTTTTCCTTTTGCAAATGGTTTCAAGGGAACGGTCACATCTACAAGGATCTTTTCCTCTGATAAGTAGGGAATTAGTGGTTCTATAGTTTGAATCATGAAATTAAAAGGTGTAGAGATAAGAACTATTTCAGCTTCTTGTATACATTCTTCATTAGTCATGGGTTGAATTAGATCTGTATTCAATCGTGTATTGATTTCACCTGCAATTCTATCCGCTTTCTCCTGCTGTCTGGAACCCATAATTATAGGTTCCCCTGCAAAACTCCATCGTAATGCTAAACCTTGCCCAAGTGGACCAGTTCCCCCTATTAATCCTATCTTATCTGTCATATTACACACTTCGTTTTTAGGAGTGGTTAAATTCAGAGAGTTTATCTTCTAACAGTCTTTGATACTTAGTTTGGAGATCATCTGCACGAGTTGCAGATTCTGCTTCTACTGTAATACGAATTTTTGGTCCAGTATTACTAGCACGGATAAGAACCCAGGATTCGACACCAAAAGAGATTCCAATTCCATCTATGTCTGTTACATCAGTATGTGACGCTTTTATCTCTTGTAAAAGACTCGAAATTGCTTCGAACTTTATTGCATCTGGTGCTGGGATTGCTACTCGACGTTTATGTAAGACTGGTAATGTACCGACGATGTCAGACAATCTTTCTTCTTTTTTAGATAGATACTCGGCCATGATTAAAGGAATAATCATTGCGTCGTCAAATAAATAGATGTGGGGAAAAACCATATGACCTGAGCTTTCGATTCCAATCAAAGTATCTGATTTTTCCTGAGCATCTGCCGTAAGAAATGTATGACCCACTTTTATCCGATCGACAATGGTTGGTTTTTGTAGCGACTTTTCTAATGCAAGAGAACATTCAACATTTGCCAAAACTCTTGTTTTTTCAGGAAAGAGGGTTTGCATATACTTCGCCAGGATTAATCCTGCAATATCTGCAAGTAGAATTTGTCCAGAATTATCGCAAATAACCGCTCTATCACCATCACCGTCGAAACCAACACCAAAATCTGCTTTTTCACTGATAACTCTTTTAGATAGTTCAGTTAATGTTGTTTCATTCGGTTCAGATGATCTATTTGGAAAAGTGGGGTCAACCTTGCAGAAAAGAGGAATAACCTCAAGACCAATGGCTTTTAACACTTCTGGTGCAGATAAACAGGAGGATCCATTCCCACAGTCAATAACGACTTTTAACTGTCGTTTTAATGAGAATTTTTTAGCTAAA
>JAEOTC010000114.1 GCA_016840035.1 Candidatus Hodarchaeota archaeon
AAATATAGTGCGGACCTCTTCATTAGTAACTTTTTTATAGCAGGAAAAATCGGGAATATCTGGAAGATCATTTTTGTCGCTTAAAATAATGAAGGGGATTGTTAAATGAATATAATCGATATACTACTTTCTTTACTCGGTGTTGGATTAGTAGTGGTCCTTGGGGGTTTTCTAATTATTGCGATTCTGGCATTGTTATATTTAATTATAACAGGAAAGCGATGGGATTAAGTAGAAGTTCTTAATCGATTTTAGCTGAATAAGATACTTCGTTTCCAACATTTTCGCCTAAAATTAAAGTTAATCGTGATAATTTAACGTTTTCATTCGCTTTCTCTATTTTGTTTATGAGTTGAGTATGTAAAAACTCTGCGATATTCTCACATGAGGTTTGTGCATAATCCTCAAGAATAACCACATCTTTTTTGGGAAATGTATACTTTTTATCTTCAAAGATAACATCCAAGTTCTCTCCATTAATAATTGATTGAATCTTGACCATGGATGAATTTCCAGGAATTAGAACCTTGTGATCAAGTTTTCCGATTATTTGGGATAAGATCTTGTTAATCACTCTGAAATCAAAATATTGGTCAACAATGTCTGGATCATACTCAATACGTAATTTAACCGAGTAATTGTGACCATGGAGTCTATCACATTTTGAATATCCGATTAAAAAGTGACAGGCTGAAAAATGAATACTTGGTCGTGAATAAATTTGTTCTATAGTAGGCATTTCTCTTACCATCGATATATTCTGCCTGTAGACAACTTTTCTTACCTCATTGATAAGAGCTATTTTTGTTAAAGAGATTGATACCTTGGTTCTCATAATATGATTGTGACATGGTTCCTTTAATTCCAAAATATGTATACTTATTCAAGGGAATCAAAGGAGTTTCAGTCTTGGCCATTGATAATGTAGCAACTAAACTTATCCTAATTGGAGATGGTAGAGTTGGTAAAACATCTCTATGCTCTCACCTTAGAACTAAATCCATTCCTGGCAAATATAACTTAACTGTAGGATTAAACATTGAGGTGCATGAAACCTTAATGACTGGAACAGCAGTTAAATTAGTTTTATGGGACTTAGCAGGACAACAGAGATTCGGATGCATAAGAAGTGATTTTTACATGGGAGCTCGGGTTGCACTAATCGTTTTTGATGTTCAAAACAGAGGTTCATTTTTCGATGTTAAGCATTGGATTCGAGAGCTGAAACGTCATAGTCCAAATACACCTTTTATCTTAGTGGGCAATAAGAAAGACCTTCTCAAACGTGAAGTTTCAACAGAGGAAGCTAAACGAGTTGCAGAAGAGTATTCAGCCTTCTATTTTGAAACTAGTGCACTTCAGGGTGAGAATGTCGAGGAGCTATTCCAGATGGCCACACGCTTGGCATTACAGGGAACAGCAGTAGCTTATTAGACAGGGAAAAACAATTATGGAATTTTCAACGGAACTTATTTACTAGTTTTACAGTTTTTTTTAGAAGTCCCATACTAAACTCTCTCGAAAGTTACTTTAATCTAATCATGTGCGGTTTTTTTTGTAATATTACCGAATTCGGTCCATTTAGAACGACCTAATATAAGGATAGAACTCCTCTCGGGATATTTTTGGTGAAAATCCAATGACTAAGAACCTCAATGTTCAACGCTATGTTTTTATCGTTTTCGCCGTGATCATACTAGTTATTAGCGGTTCAATTTTACAATCGAAAGGATCTTCTTTAGACAACAATTACTACCCCTTTCAATTAATCATGGTTGCAGATCCAGAGGAGGCCTATCAAAATGATCATATAGATATAAGCTTATCAATTACTAATATTCATTTTGATGAGATTTTGAATATTTCTGTCGAATTTGATGATCATCAAGATTTAGAGTTCTTAAATAGTTCAATTCCTAATTTAGATATCGAAAATGAAACCGATGAGAGAAGTTATCCGATTGGTAATCTCCAGGTAGATGATTATTTCTTATTTTCAGTGGAATTCAATGTTACTACTGATGATACAAAGACAATAACCATCGATGGGATGAATGTTAGTTATCATCTAAGAAATGGTCTATCATCATACGTTATTTCCAATACAGTAGCTATCTTACTCAAGGGTGAACAAAAAGTATCAGAAACAGATTCTCGTCCTACTCCACCCAAATATGACTCCCCAGATGATAGTATTGTCTATTTCGCGTATCTTTTCCCCATAATTATGTTTGGTGTTAGCATAGTTGTTCTTAGACGGCTTCGTCGTCAATGAAGATCGATCAGGTCAATCGATTCAACGTATTTTCAGCTCTCTCACATTCAATTAAGAAATTACTATCCCTTGGTAGAATTTTATTTGGAAATTAATCAAGAGGTGTGAAATATCTACTTTTTAATCATTCTTGCCAAATGATTTAAAATGGGAAAAAGAGCTAATCTGAAATTGAGAAGATCCACGAATTAGGAGGTACGCCCTGATTTGCATTCTAACAAACACTTGACTCATCCGTTTCTGCCTCAGACCGAATCTCAAATCCAAACAATGCTAAAGACAATGAAAATTTCATCTATTGAAGACCTATACTCGGGAATTCCTAAAGAATTGCGTTTCAAGGGAAAGCTTAAGCTTCCAAAACCCCACTCAGAATTAGAGACACTAAGGAAAATCCAATCAATACTAGAAAAAAATAAGACAATTGATAATCTCAATTCATATCTAGGAGCAGGTATATATCCACACTTCATTCCTTCAGTTGTACCTTCAATTGTAAACAGATCAGAGTTTCTTACGTCTTATACTCCTTACGCACCAGAAATTTCACAAGGAATGCTCCAAGGATTATGGGAATATCAGTCAATGATTGCAGAGATAACACAACTTGATCTTGTTAATTCATCCATGTACGATTTTGCTACCGCTCTGGGCGAAGCAGCATTAATGTCTACACGTGCTACAAAAAAAAGAGTATTACTTGTCCCAGAATATTTACAACCAGAGAAATTCAGCACTCTAGTTACTTATACAACTGGTCCTAACATAAAAATCGTTCAATATCCCTGTAACAAACAATCAGGACAAGCTGATCTTGATAAATTAATTTCAATAGTTGAGAGGAACATTAATCAAATAAGTGGTATTTATATAGAGAATCCTAATTTTTGGGGTGTAATTGAAGAACAAATTATTGATGTAGGGGAGCTGGCACATACACAAAATGCCTTATTCATTATTGGATTTGATCCAATTTCTCTCGGATTACTAAAATCTCCTGGTGAACTAGGAGCTGATATTGCAATAGGGGATGGTCAATCGTTGGGACTCCCAATGAATTTCGGAGGGCCTTTATTAGGGTTATTCGCTGTTAAAAACGACAAAAAATTAGTACGATCAATGCCTGGGAGAATTATTGGTTTAACAACGGAGAAAAGGTCCGATAACCGAGCTTTTACAATGACTCTACAAACTCGTGAACAACATATTAGGCGAGAAAGAGCTACATCAAATATCTGTACAAATAATGCTTTATGTGCACTTGCTTCAACCGTTTATCTAAGTTTAATCGGGCCCAAGGGATTAAAAACATTAGCAGAGATATCTCTTGCAAAATCTCACTTCTTAGCGCAAAACTTATCAGAAATTGACGGAATTCAATCTCCCCACTATTCTGGTCCATTTTTTAAGGAATTTGTATTTACTTTAGATTCCCCCTCACATACGAAGGAATTTGAGAACTTTTTGAAAACTAAGAATATTATCCCAGGTTTCCCTCTGTATAAAGAATTCTCGGATTTAAACGCGAGCTATCTAGTTAGTGTTACAGAAACAACAACGAATTCAGATATTAAACAGTTTCTTGATTCGATTCACGATTTTTTTAGTACATCAGGAGGTAAATGAAATGTTTAGACAAAGTAAATGGCCAAAATCGTTAATATTTGAGAAATCAACTCCTGGAAGACAAGGGTTTATCGGGCCAGAATTACATCCTGATGAAAAAAACATCTTAGAAAAAGCGAAAAAAACAATTCCGGAGAATCTACTTAGAGAAGAATCTCCGAGTCTCCCCGAGGTTACCGAACTTGAGGTGGTACGTCATTTTACCAGACTTTCCCAAATGAATTATGGAGTCGATTCAGGTTTTTATCCTCTTGGAAGTTGTACAATGAAATATAACCCCAAAGTCTGTGATACAGCTGCTTCATTAGCAAACGCTCAAAATATCCACCCTTACCAGCCAGAAGATACTGTTCAGGGTTCCTTAAAGATAATGTATGAATTGGCTTGTTGGTTAGGAGAACTTTCGGGAATGTCAGGTGTAACTCTCCAACCTGCGGCAGGTGCGCATGGAGAATACACCGGCTTAATGATTCTAAGGAAATATCATGAAACTCGACAAAATCTTGAAACTAAAAATGAGATTATCGTTCCAGATAGTGCTCATGGAACCAATCCTGCAACAGTCTCCATGTGCGGATTTAAAACTATTGTAATACCATCTAACGACGATGGATGCGTTAATATTGATGCTCTCAAGGCATCAGTCACAGAAAATACCGCAGGTATGATGTTAACAAATCCGAATACTCTAGGGATTTTTGAACCAAATATCAAAGAGATTACCAATATCATCCATGAGGTAGACGGTTTAATGTACTATGATGGAGCTAATTTCAACGCAATCATGGGTAAAGTTAGACCAGGTGATATGGGATTTGATATTGTTCATTTCAATCTACATAAAACCTTTGCTACACCTCATGGAGGAGGTGGCCCTGGTGCAGGCCCTGTGGGAGTAATTTCTCGATTAATACCATATTTACCTGTACCTACAGTTTCTTATAGCCCCTCTGAAAAATCTTATTATTTTAATTACAGTCATGAACATACAATTGGTAAAATAAGAAGTTATTTTGGAAATTTCTCAACTTTACTAAGGGCATATACATATATTCTTAGATTAGGGCAAACTGGGTTGACTCGTGTGTCAGAAATGGCAAATCTTAATGCAAACTATATGAAAACCCAATGTACCAAAATTAATGGATTTTCTGTCCCCTATGGGGAACTATCTTCTTGTATGCATGAATTCGTACTTTCCGCAAAGAAGCTCTTCAAAGAGACAGAAATATCAGCTTTAGATATTTCAAAATATCTTCTTGATACTGGTCTTCATCCACCTACAGTTTACTTCCCTCTGATTGTTCCAGAGGCCCTTATGATTGAACCAACTGAAACCGAACCCAAAGAGGTAATTGATACGTTTATTGAAGCATTAAAAAAAGTGTCGGAATTAGCATACTCAGGAAGAACAGAAAAAATACTTGGAGCACCAAATAGTACCTCTGTCGGAAGAATAGATGACGTGAAAGCAGCTAGAGAGCCAATCATAAGTTATCGAATGTTGAAAAACATGTAAAATGATTTAAAAAAGATAAAGCCTAAATTCTTATGTGTCTGACTCTTGGGATTTATGATTTAGAATATCTTTGAATGTTTCGACCAACTGAAGGCGATTTAATGCCAAAGTAACATCTCCACGGGTTCTCTCTGTGAGGTTACGAACAAAATCAGTCTTTTTTCGCAGATTATAGGTCAAACTGTCTGGAAAATCAATAGTAAGCAGCAATGTATACAAATCATCCATTAAATCCAGAGAATTTACCACAATTTCTATATTACCTTCATTCCTTAGTGTATCCAAAACAACTCTTCGTAATTCTCCTACAAAGTCAGCAATTCCGTGAATATATCCTAAATAAGGGATACTTAAGTCAGTAAAATTAGGAAAAGGGGTTTTTGTAAGAAACGAATGAAGGAAAACAGCTTCTGCATATTCCTGATTGCAAGCCAAAATCATCCCAAAACGGACTTGTTCCATTTGATTAGATAGTTCATTGATTTCAACAATCAAGTCTTTGTTCTCAGAGATTAGCTTTTCGGCGGTTTTTATGTCCCCTCTATGTAAATGCTTTATTGATATTGAGGATTTCTGAATTGCTAGCCTAGAAAGTGTTAATATCTTTTCTCGCACAGTATTGGCCTTGGTTAGTTCTTCACTAATCTCGTTGAAAATTGTCTGTAATTCTTCCATAAAAAATCACTAGAATATGAATTTAAAAGTGCGGGGGGTGAGATTTGAACTCACGAACGCCTATGCGACTGGATCCTAAGTCCAGCTCCTTTTGCCGGCATTTAATAGTAAATACTAGCGGTATTCAACTAAACACCTTTGACCTGGCTGGGAAACCCCCGCATCTCGATTAGAATTCTAGCTTGATGCCAACAGCCTGTCGGATTAAATCGGCAACAGGATCCTTTGTGCCTTTCACCTGTGAAGGAATTTCCAGTATTACTGGATATAAATTCTTTGCCATATAATTACTAATTGGTTGATGATATTTATCTGCAATGTGTGAGGTGATCAATATAATACTTACATCTTCTCGTTGCCACAGACCAGTTAGAATTGACAGTGTATCGGTTTTGGTTTCTTCCTCAATAGGATATATTTCGCCAACCCCAGCAAGTTTAAGCCAAGAGCATGTCTCTGGATCACCACCAGCTACAAGATTCATTAATTCACACTTCTTAACTCTCTAAAACCATCTTTAGTACAGTTTCTATAGCTTCTTGCTTTTTATTTGCTCCTTTCTCCTTCAGATCGGTTTCTTTTTGATGAAAATCTGACATTAACTTTCCCTTTTGATCAGCAATCTGATCATGAATAACCGATTGCAAGTTCTCATCAATATTCTTCATTGTAGTCTCTGATTCTTGAAGCAACTGTTTTGCAGACTCTTTAGCGCGGGAGATTACGACCTTGGATTCAGTAGTTGCTTCCTGCACAATTTCTTCTGCTTTTTTTTCAGCGTCCCGAATAAGATGTAACAGATCACCAGCCATCTAGAATGCCTCATATATAATTTTGAAGGAATGGGCCGGAGCAGATTTGAACTGCCGACTTCCACCTTGTAAGGGTGGCGTCATAAACCGGGCTAGAC
>JAEOTC010000115.1 GCA_016840035.1 Candidatus Hodarchaeota archaeon
AACAGAACTGCAATAATAATTGCACACCGTCTCCAGACTTTGAATCATGTCGACGATATAATGCTTCTAGAAGATGGAAAAATTAGTGAATATGGTGATAGACTTCAATTGTTAAAGAATCCTGATTCTAAGTACTCCAAACTATTACGAACAGGTATCGAGGAGGTTTTAGTATGAACTTAACCCGATATATGATCGAGAATATAAAATTCAAGCCTGTTCTCTTCTTTTTTGTGTGGTTTACTTCGTTTACATTCTTTATTACCCCTTTAATAGGAGCTTTAACAATCAGAGAAATCTTCAACCATTTAGAAGGGTATATTACAGTTAATGTGAATATCTGGTTATTGGTTATAATCCTGTTACTTGTTAATACTTTTCAAATCTTCTTTGATGTCTTTTGGGCAGTTTTGATGAACATTTTCTTTATGTCCATGCGTCTACTCTTCCGAAGAAATATGATGCAAGGATTATATTCTCAATTTGGAGCTGATCCTCCTCCCTATTCTCCAGGAGAAGCAATTTCTCGTTTCCGCCAAGATGCCGAAGAAGCTTCATATTTTCCCGTAGCTATGGCTGATCTGTTGAATTTTTTTATATTCGGAGTAATTGCGTTCCTGATAATGTTAACCATTAACTCAGAGGTTACTTTTTTTGTATTTCTGCCATTTGTTTTCGTTATCATTCTCGTGAATGCTTTCCGAAGGAGAGTAGCTCATTATCGAACAGAGCGCAGAAAAGCAACTGGGGAAGTCACAAGTGCGATTAGAGAAATTTTTAGTTCCATTCAGAGCGTAAAAGTCAATACCGCAGAAACTGATATGTTAACTCACTTCGAAAAGATTAATGAGAAGCGAGCTCAAGCAGCAATAAAAGATGAATTTTTTGGTTCCCTTCTAAGAGTTACTCGGACATTTATCGTATTTTTAGCGACTGGAATTATGTTTTTAATGATTAGTGAACCAATGTTAGCAGGGGAATTCAGTATTGGTGATTTTGCACTATTTCAGTATCTCTTGAACTGGGTGACAGGTTTTATTTCCTACATGGGAGAATCGATTGCGAGGTATCATCGTACGACTGTTTCATATTCTAGAATGACAAAATTGATGAGAGGAAAGAAAGTAGATATTCCAGAAAAGGATATAGTTAAAGTAGGGCCTTTATATTTGAAAGATCCATTCCCTCCTCGAGCAATTCTAGAAAAGAATTCAGAAGATTACTTGAAAAGCATCACGATTGAGAATTTGACTTCTATTTACCCTGATTCGGAAAAAGGAGTTGAGGAGATCTCATTTTCCTTGAAAAGAGGGACACTTACTGTTATTACTGGTCGTGTTGGATCAGGTAAATCAACACTATTGAAAGCATTTCTAGGACTTTTACCGAGTTCAGGAACCATCAAATGGAATGATACAGTTGTAACAGACATTCCGACATACTTTAGACCACCCCGTGCGGCATATACCCCCCAAGTTCCTCACTTATTTAGTGATACTATCAAAGAGAACTTAATTCTTGGATTACCAGAAAATCCAGGACGTACGCAAGAAGCAATAAACCTTGCAGTATTCGATAAGGATATTTCCGAAGTAGAGGACGGTTTAAAGACAATAGTAGGTCCTAAAGGAAAAAAGCTCTCGGGAGGGCAACAACAGCGATTAGCTGCAGCACGGATGCTTTTACAAGAATCAGAACTGAAAGTGTTTGATGATTTATCAAGTGCTCTTGATGTTGAAACTGAAAAGATTTTTTGGAAACGTATGTTCAAGAATAAAGAAAATAATACCTATCTAGTAGTCTCCCACAAACCACTAGTGCTACAAGAGGCTGATAACATTATAGTTCTTAAAAAAGGAAAGGTGGAAGCATCAGGTACTTTGGACACACTTTTGAAAAATTGTCCTGAAATGGTTCGTTTATGGGAAGGAAAAATCGAGAACAATAACACCAATAATGCTTCATGAGAGTTCCTGACCAATAAATTTAGTTTTTAAGACTGATTTTCGTGAACCAATAAATCAGTAACTGTTTTTGCACCTAAAATTGATGCTTCCATTGTGGATGCAGTTGATTCAATAGCATTAATGTAGTAAAAGTTCTTGTAAAGCTTTATCGGTTGATAATCGTCGATTGCTTTTGAAACGGGATAAGAAAATTCCCAAAAATGATCTTCCTCCTGTTTGATCTCTTGAAACAGCTCTTTAACAAGCTCGTCCGTAATCGGATTTGTTGATACAAGGTTATACAGGAAATTACCTTGGGTTAATTGTCCTAAATTCTCAAGAACAGTGAATGGCACAGACGAAACGTTTTGGGTCATTAAAAGCTCAGGTATTTCATCTACATTCGTTTTCCCAAAGTAAGATGGGTTTGCTTTTCCACTTATAAGCTTGAAGTAAGTTCGTTGATAAAATCTCATTTCAAATGATGGAATGTCGAAATTTAACGTCAGTTTGGCTTGTTCTAGAGGAGCTGCAAGTATAATCGCATCAAAGTCATCTAGTGACTTATTATAATTTAATGTAAACTTACCATTTAGTTCTTTGATTTCTTGTATATCTGTACTTAATTTTACTTGTGCGTTAGATTTTTTTGCCAAATGGACGGCTAAGGTCGAATTTCCTTCCTTAAGTTTATACAAGGGTGTACCATCCGATGAAATTAATGTTGCTAACCCAGCAAAACTTCCAATTCCTGCATTTTGGGCGTAGATCATACGTGTACTGGGTTCAATTATTTCATCTACAAATTTTTGTGAAATGCCCATGGAACGTAATAGTTTATCAAAAGGAGTGCCAATCCATTCATTGATATTACCTACAGTAAATAAATCTTTCAAATTAGTATATATGGGTTGATTAGGTTGATATAATTCCAATACACGTTTTTTTGCTGTTTTAATAAGTCCATTTAGTTTTAAGGCGGTCAATCTATAGCGAAATAGGAGTTTTAGGTTAGTAACAAGAGAATTACGGCTAGAAGTAAAGATAATCTCGCTACCATTCCATATCCCAAATCGGGGATAAACATATTCATTCACAGGAAGATTGAATTCTGTTACGAGCTTCATTATATTTTTATTTACCGTATGAAAGAATGTAGCCCCTAATTCGTTTGTTATAGATTCTATCTGACGGTGATATAACCGCCCGCCAACCCTGTCTAATTTATCGAAAATATAAATCTCTGAATCTGGAAGTTTTTGATGTAAGTAATACGCAGCAGCACATCCACCAATTCCAGCCCCAATTATTCCGATTTTCACAATCATTCACCAATATTTTGAGTGGAAAATCCTTTTTGATTCTATAATATAGTTTTAACGGAAAGCTCTGGACAAAAAATATCGATCCGAATATCAGATAAAGAAACACCATTCTTGCTCTTCTTATGAGTACTAACCGCCCCTTCCTTCAGTTGCTTCAATATACCCGACCACATCGAACTACAATCATTTTGGCTACATTGTTTTCGATTCTCAATAAACTATTTGATCTAGCCCCGCCTTTTTTGATATCCGCTGCGGTTGATATTGCTGTTCGGAAAGAAGATTCAGTTTTCTCGTTATTTGGCATCTTCGACCCTTCAGTTCAATTTGTAATTCTTGGCTTTTTAACTCTCCTTATTTGGGGACTAGAATCACTTTTTGAGTATATTTATAAAATTTATTGGAGGAATCTGGCTCAAACAGTTGAACACGAACTTCGGATGGATGCTTATGAGCATCTTCAGAATCTAGAATTAGAATACTTCGAGGATCGACAAACGGGAGGATTGATGTCGATTTTAAATGATGATATCAATCAGCTGGAGAGATTTTTGGATGTTAGTGCAAATGACTTGATTCAAGTTACTGTTACTGCAATTACAATTTCAATGGCATTTTTCATCTTATCTCCACGGATCGCATGGATGGCAATGGTACCCATGCCATTTATTCTAACTTTTGCTGTCCTTTTTCAGTCCCGTCTTGAACCAAAATACAGAAAGGTACGAGAAAAGGTTGGAATCTTAAACGGAATGCTTTCAAATAATCTAACAGGCATTGCAACAATAAAAAGTTATACTACTGAATCTTTTGAGTCTAGAAGAATTTCTGAATCCTCTAATGCATATCGGAATAGTAATCGAGATGCAATTAAATTCAGTTCTGCATTTTCTCCTCTCATACGCATGATTATTGTCTTAGGTTTTACAGCTATGCTTATTTTTGGTGGATTTCAGACTATAGATGGAACTCTTGAAGTTGCTGCATATAGCGCTATGATCTTTTTAACTCAGCGCCTTTTGTGGCCTTTAACGAGAATGGGTGAAACATTTGATCAGTATCAACGAGCTATGGCTTCTGTTACCAGAATTATGAGTTTAATTGATACTGAGAGTAAAATACAATCTGGAAATATCGAATTACCATTAGCACAAATTAAGGGAAAATTAACTCTAGAAGGAGTCAACTTTGCGTATAAAGGTAGAGAGGTTGTTTTTTCAAATTTATCGGTCAAAATTAATCCAGGTCAAACAGTAGCTTTTGTAGGATCGACTGGTTCCGGAAAAACTACAATAGTCAAGTTACTTCTTCGGTTATATGATCCTAGTTCTGGATATATTTCCTTAGATGATGTAAATTTAAAAGATTTGAAGCTTACAGATCTTCGTAAAGGAATAGGTCTTGTTTCACAAGAAACTTTTTTGATAGATGGAACTGTGAAAGATAATATTGTTTACGGGAAACATGATGCATCCATGGAAGCAATAATTGAAGCCGCAAAGATTGCGGAAGTTCATGAGTTTATTACTAATCTTCCCAACGGTTATGATACTCTTGTTGGGGAGCGAGGACAAAAATTAAGTGGAGGGCAAAGACAGAGGATTTCAATTGCTCGTGCGGTGCTGAAAGATCCCCCAATCTTAGTTCTTGACGAGGCAACTTCTTCAGTAGATAATGAGACCGAGGCTGCCATTCAACGATCCTTAGAGAAGATTATCCTTGATAGAACGACGATTCTAATAGCTCATCGTCTTAGTACCGTTCGTAATGCCGATAAAATATATGTTATTGAAAATGGTGAAATCATTGAAGAAGGGACCCACGAAGAGCTGGTTAAATCAAATAAATTATATACAACTCTCTGGAA
>JAEOTC010000116.1 GCA_016840035.1 Candidatus Hodarchaeota archaeon
CCCATCATTGAAGCGCCAATTTGATCTTCTGGCATTAGAATTCCACCACCAACCATGAGGACTCCAATTGCAATCATCAAGACTGGAAAGAGGACAGAAACAAATATAGTGACTTGTTTTGCCACCTTACTCATGATCCATAAGATAATATAAGCAAGGATGAACGTAGCAATCAAAAAGACCACAATAAAAGCAATTAGAAGAGGAAAGAAATCTATCGTAAGAGGTAACAACACTCTTAACGCTTCTGAAAGCTGGTCTAATATAGATGCATTCTCAGGATCATTTATAAAGCTAAGGAATGAAATTGCTCCAAAAGAATATAGAGCAATAACAACTATCAAATATAACCATGTAGGTATGTTTGAAAAGTTGGTTTTGATATTGGGTTTCTTATAGTTTGAAACACTCATATTTTTTCACACTTTTCAATTAATTTTACATTAGAAATTAATAAGGAGGGATAACCAGAATAAAAAATTTCAGTTTTCCCAGAAATTAACCAAGTTATTATTTTACATTTCCTAGTTATATAAGTTTATTCACACAGTAATTCGGAAATTGAAGGTGACTCTAATTATCTCTGGAGTAGACTTACTCACAAACAAAATTCAGAGTAAGGTGATCAAAATACCTAAAGAAAAACGAATGAAAATGCTTTGTGTTGTCTATATGGCTATTTACTTACAATAACCATAGTAAGAGTTGATCTAACGCCTTTAGCTTGACGAATTTGATTGATAACCATGTCTTTTAGGTTCTTCATGGTATCAGATGAAACTTTACACACTAGATCATATACCCCATAGACTACATACGCTTCATCGACCTTTATTTCCTCTTTTAGGAATTTGAGGACTTCCTCTTCCTCACCTATCTCGGCATTGATCATTACGAACGCAGTTGGACGACTCATGATAACTCGACTCTTCTTTTGTCAGTTTTGAATACAAACCCATTTGTAATTCTATGGGATTAAAAAATGTTTGTGTGCCTCTAGTTTTTCCTCCTATACTCATAAAAAGGCGTAAAATGCAGGGTTATGCAAACGATTATCGTTCTAATTTTAACTGGAGACTTGTGTTTTTATGGATTTACGGCATAAACTAGAGATACCAGAAACGAATCTAAAAGAAATTAATGATTTTTTGCTGAATCCTGATAATCCTCTTATTAATGACCTTTTGCAGGTTATAGATAAATACGGAGGAGTAGATGAAATAAACAAGAAAGCTGAGGAAGCTGGTCAATTAGAAAATTTGATGACTCGTCTTCAAAGTAAGAAACCATCATATGTTAACGATCTAGATTGGTTGATAGAAAAACGTGACAAAGACGCGTTTATTAGCGTTTCTGAATATCGTAGACGAGTTTTGGGTGATAAACTTAAGGAGACCCAATTTAATGATGATTTTGCGGTAACTCTTGAGCTTTCAGCGTGTCAATATTTTCCATTTTTCATTGAAGGGGCTAATATCGCTTTGGAAAGGGAAACATTGTTACCTGGTAGAATCATCCGCGTTAGAAATATGAAAGAACAGGAAGATGACGGGGATCTCCTAGCTATGTCAGCAGCGATGAAGATTATTGGAGCCTCGTATGTTGAAACCCTAGACACAAAAGGAACTGCTCCAGGAGAAGATGGAGCTCCAGTTAATGTTCATTTGGGAGGACCAGATACCATTACTGGATATTTTGGAGGAGTTGGGCAGCCTAATGATTTTGCAATGAAATGGATTGATGAATTTCTCTACTACTACACTGAGTATGGGGTACAACAAGTCCTGAATATAAACCTTGGAACAATTTTATTAGGATATTTCATCCATAAATTGGGAATTAACAACGAATTCAAGATTTCCGTCTTCGTGGGTAATGATAATCCTTACTCCTGCTTTTGGACATTATTAGCAGCGAAATTATTTGCACGAGAAGATGGTACCAGTCCTTTAATCGGTTTTAACTTGTCTAATTCCGTTAATAATCAAACACTAGAGTTAAGTGCTTATATCAGGAATAATTTCGGTTTTGCTGATGTTGTACGATTAGAGCATCATATTACTGAAACTTGGAAGAGTATTGTTCGACAACCGTATGATCGGAGAGATGAATTAGTGGAATTAGCCTCCCATGTGAGGAATATCAGTGCAAAACACGAGGGAGGAAATGTGGATGTTGAACCTAATAGAGATTATCCAACTGATATCCTCGATTACTTCCGGACAAAATCAGAAATCATTGAAGCGGGACATTGGAACTTTTTAAAGCAAAATTATTTCGACAGAATGGATGCTACCAATTCTACTGCTTATGCTTTAACCAAAAATGGTTTAAGCTTTATTGCTGCAAAGAATCTTCATCATCGCTAATACTAGAACAGGATTGTGGCAGAACCATGAATGAAGATCTAGATTTTGAGAGTCTTAGAACAGGTGCTGGCATTTTTGAAGTTTTATCCAAAGCAAAAGCCTTGGAGCGATCAGGTAAAACCATTCTTCACTTTGAAATTGGTCAACCAGATTTTCCCACTCCCACTCATGTGAAAGAGGCGGCTAAGCAAGCTTTAGATGAGAACTTCACTGGATATGTTCCTGCTGCTGGGATACTGGAACTTAGAAATGCACTTCAGAATGAAATTGAATTGACACGGGGTTTTAAACCAACGCTTGAACAAATCCTAATAACTCCAGGGGCGAATCCAGGGATATATTTTACTTTACGGGCAATAGTTACAAAATCCTCTGATGAGGTAATTTTTTCTGATCCGAGTTTTCCAACCTATGGTGCTGTACTTAATTATTTGGGGTGTACAAAGAAAGCCATCCCTTTAAAAGAAGAAAATAAGTTTCGATTAGACCCAGTTGATATTGAAACAAACATTACTAAGAATACCAAAGTAGTGATCCTCAATTCCCCAATGAACCCAACTGGTTCTGTTATGAAAACAGATGAAATAAACAAAGTTGCTGAATTAGCAGAGGAGTATAATTTCGTTATCCTAACGGATGAGATCTACTCAAAAATGACTTACGATCAGGAATTTCATTCCCCGAGTATTCGGGATGAAGCAAAAGAACGGACAGTTATACTGGACGGATTTTCAAAGGCCTATAACATGACAGGTTGGAGATTGGGGTATGCTATTGCACCTGAAAATATCATTGATCGGATGAGCTTGTTAATCTCAACGACAGTATCATGTGTAAATTCTTTTTCACAAAAAGCCGCTGTGACGGCATTAACTGGTCCACAAACTGATTTGCGCAACAACATGCAAGCATTTCGAAAACGACGGGACGCTATCGTGGAGGGACTAAATACAATTCCCGGATTTTCTTGTTTAACACCCCAAGGAGCGTTTTACGCGTTTCCAAACATTCGGGAAACCGGAATGTCATCCAAAGAGCTTGCAGATTTTCTTCTTTCTGAAGCAGGTGTTGCTTGTTTGCCCGGTACAATTTTTGGATCCAATGGTGAGGGTTATCTGAGATTCTCATATGCAACTGATGTTACCAATATTAACCAAGCAGTTACCCAGATCAAAAATGCTTTAGCATAAAAGAACAACAAACTAATGATTTAAACAACTGAAGGTAAATAGAATGAATATTACAAGAATTGCTTTTATTGGATTCGGCGTAGTCGGTCAAGGACTTGCTGAAATACTATTAGAACAAGAAAAGGAACTTTCTGATCAATATGGTTTCAATTTTGTGGTTGTAGCGATTTCCGATACCATGAAAGGTTCAGTGTATGATGAAAATGGGTTGGATCTCAGGAGAATTCTTGAGATCGTGAAAAAGACAGGTAAGATTGAGACTTACCCAGGGGGAGTTAAAGGCTGGGATAGCCACAAGACGATCGTGGAAACAAATGCAAATTTAATTGTAGAAGTATCATGGACAGATATCAAAACTGGAGAACCTGCTATTTCTCACGTGAAAGCGGCGATTAAATGTTACAAACATA
>JAEOTC010000117.1 GCA_016840035.1 Candidatus Hodarchaeota archaeon
GGGAAGAAGAAGAAAGAATTAAATTCTTCTCCGACGTTCTCGAATCACAAGGACTACAACAGGAATGGCTAAGACAACAATCATGAGCCTCATATTATCTCGTATGAAGCTTGTCAAGGTCGTAAAGCCATCCACGCCTCCATCAGGAGTAGTTGTAGTGGTCTTAGATCCTGTATCAACAGCAGCATAAGCAGCTAGCAGAGATACATCGCTGTAGGAGGTCCAACTCGAACTACTACTTCCGTCTTGGATTTTGAATGAGACTTGTGGAGTTCCAGATGAACTATCACTGATTTGAAGGCCAGAAGAGATTGGAAAACCATCACCACCTTCATTACCTCCACTGGACATACCAGAAGTACCTTCCATGGGGTATCGACTATCGTATTCAACAGCTGCTGGAGGTAATATTAAGGAAGGAGCGTCTTCTACAACGATCTTATAGTAGAACACAATTGTAGCTCCAGGAGCTAAATGAACACCAGCTACTGCAGCAATTGATATTGGCCACTCTGTGTGATCGAAAGCAAATCCTTGATCATATCCTGTAAGGATATTCCCTGATTCATCTGTTAGCTTGAAATTGTTACCCTCGTACGAAGGGGACAGGTCAATTTTAGCCATACGTGTGGGGAAGTATGAGAATAACTTGATTGTAGTGAGCTCATCACCAAGGTTTTTCACTTCAGTTCTAATCTCAATTATGTCACCATTCTCAATATCTCCTCCATTCACATCATGCCAACTTACAGAAGTATTTACGATGGGAGTTGGATAACTAGGTTCAGTTTTACCTTTTTTGTTACTCCTAGGAAGTGCCAAAACGATAAGTAGATTTGATGCAACATTAGAAATATCCGTCCGATTAAAAGCACTACCAAAATCTTCTGCTTCCTCAGTTGTATAATCGACAACAAATCCAATTGGATGAAGACCTAAGAATAATGAAACAGTTCTTAAAAATGTAACAACTTTTGTTTCACCTGGATTTATTGTGCCCACAGCTTCTTCTGCAGTAAAGACCTGAAAATCTCGGAGTTCCCAATCAGGCCCCATCAATGCTTGAAATCCTTGGATTTGGACATTCGTTGCAACGGCATCTCCGACATTTTCTATAGTCACATTGATTTCAGCTACTTCACCCATCTCGAAGATGGTTGAATTGAGTGAAACTGTTGTTTTTAGAATCGCTTCATCGTCATAGAGCTGGAAAATCAAACCGTTTGACCAACCAAAGTATTCTCTAGAGGCATTATCCTCATAGACAAACATTACCCCAGGAATGAATTCCTGATTAATTGGTGGATATCTTAAATCGGAACCTTCTTGTAGGGATTGATGGACTATCCAATCCTTGATATTGGTATATCCTCCAGTCATTTCACTGGTATTATCCACAAATGTAATATTAGAATGGATGTGGTATCCTGAAGAATTATCTACCACCATATCACCATCAAAACCTAGAATGATAAAGGTATCATCTTCAGCGGGGAGATCGTCAATAGCCCACCAAAATTCTTCACTTGCACCCATTGGTAATTCATCAATGTAACCATACAAGTAGTTGGTACCATTCTGATATATTGTCCCAATGTTATTGGAATGTTTGAAATTGAACATCGATTTATTTATGTATACAGATGCCATTGAAGCTTCTAAATCAATTTCATAGACTTGGGTCGTCGCATTGTAGACTGTTGCTGGTTGTACTGGAGTGCCATTAAGATATGTGAACCATCCTGTAATCTCCAAACTAATATTGATATGGGCTGGTGGGGCATGATAGTATTTTGAAATTACTAATTCATTTACCAATTGACCACTAGAATAATTATGATATAAAATAATTCCAGGATCAAACAAGTAATTGTCAGAATCGAATACGGAAATGTATTCAGGTTCAAATTCTTCTTCTCCTAAATCCCATACGAACGTTGTATTATACGCGGTTTCATCACCTGTATTCGTCATGGTGATAGTGTAGTTGAGTTTTGGATCCGTACTTGAATGAAGTGCAGCAGTATCTACATCTATATCTCCTGTTATTTGGGGAAATGTCTCTAATTCCTCAACTGCCATATCATAGACAACATAGATATCATCGTACGATGAATGAAATGGACCAGCTTTTAGGGTCCAATCGAAATTTCCTGTTAGTTCTGGATATAGACTGTTGGTTGCTGGATACAGATCCATTACATTTGCTACATAGGGAAGCTTAAAGTTGATATGACTTATCAAAGCATCTGGTGACCCCCGAATAAGTCCTGAGTAGTCAAATGCATCCGAAATAGACATTGTGTGCTCTCCAGAAACTGGATTAATGGTTATTCCATCAGGTTGTACAAATGCTGCAACAGCTGAAGGAATCCATTCATTTGCAGGTTTTACTAATCCAGTACCTACAATAGATAGGGGTGCAGATTCTATTACATGGTTTTGGATAAAGTTTGTATAACCACCATCACTGAAAATATCATAAAATTCGTTGTAGATAAAATCTGAATGGTTTTGAGGGCTTAGATAACCCCAATAGAAGAGGGTTGTTACACCTGATTCTTCGACACCATACAATACATCAAGAGTGGTACCCATCCAAGGGCTCAATTCATCTACAATCGATTGTGCGTCTTCAAGTGATGCTTGCAATCCTTGGGAGAATTGCATAAGAACAGTGGCACCATCCCTGAATTCCCAGATGGATCTTGGCCAATAATCTCTCCAATTATTTTGACGAGCACTTACAATATACAGTAAATTCAACTCATCAAATGGGGAGGTTCCGGGATTGAGGGGGAATGTTTTTTGTCCTCCATACTGATAGTAATTGGCAATTAAGGCTGATTCTCGAGCGGCTATCAGCTCTAGTCCTTCTATAAATGGATCAGAACCAACAAGCGTGTCAGCGAGAATCACCTCAGGTGCAGAGATAGTTGCTTGGGCAACAAGTCCAGATGCACCAGAGAAAATCAATGCTATCAGTGCGAGGCCAATTGAACAAGTTTGATACGTTTTCTTTTTCATTTTAATCACGTATTTGGATTACTAAAAATGGTAATTTTGGAAAATCAGTTGATTTTCGCACTTTGAGCGTGATTTCTCTAAGGAGGTTCAATTTTATAAATAAATCTTTAAAATAACCTTGAATTTATGTATTCAAGAAAGCTTGAAAAAGATAGTTACAATGACATTTTTGGATAATTATCACTCCTATGCAAGAAATTGTATAATAATAGGAAGAAATCTTCCATATATACTTTCTACAAGAAATTTAAAAGTTTCTCTTTACTAGTATAGAGTAGAGTAATTCTTTTGTGTTTTTCATAATAAGATAACAAAAATCTGATGAAAATTACGACTGTCAGCAAATAAATTTTCTTATGTAATCATAGATCTAGTATTTTATTCGGTTTAACAAGACAAATCTTTAAGAATTGCGTATTGGTGAACTATTAAATGGTGAAAGTAATTTTTCTTGATGATGGAGGAGTAATGAATGATAATCAGATCCGGGGAGGGCAGTGGCAAGAACTGGTGGCACAATTCTTTATTCCTAGGTTTGGAGGCATGAAAGCTGAATGGAAATCTGCAAACAGATACGCACTAATAAGATTTATGGAGAAATATGAGAGAATTATGCATAAAACCCCATTACTTGACTTTAATCCTTTTTTAGAAACAATGATGGATAGATGGTTAACTGACATGTGTAAGAAGGTTAAGATTAACCCGCCACCTCATTCTGAGCGATTTCAGTTAGTACAGGAAGCAGAGAAATGGATTACTCCTAGAGTAAAATCAGCCTATCCTGGAATTATTGAGATAATTAAGACTCTCAAGAGGCGTGGATATACACTTTGTACTGCTTCGGGAGAAGCCTCATGGACTTTAAAAGGATATTTGAGTGGGATGGGGATTATTGACTGTTTCACTAACTTATATGGTCCAGATCTCATTAATACGGCTAAGCGGAGTAGCAAATACTACCAAAAGATTATAAATGACATGAACATATCTCCAAGTGATGGAATTATAGTTGATGACTCTTCAATGCAGCTAGCTTTTGCTCACAAATTGGGAATGATAACTATTCATATTTTACATGATTCGAAATGTGAAGAATCATCCTGTGATTATCACATTAGATATCCAAATGAATTATTGGATTTAATACTAAAAATTGAACAGGAATGAAAGAAAGGGAATCCTTAATATTTATAATATAAATCAAAGAACTTAATTAAGAGTTGAAAAAGAATGAGAGATACAAACAGAGATTTTCTAAAAAGTCTACTAAGGAAAAAATCTGTGCGAATTAATTTTATTTGTTCAGGAAATATTATCCGAAGCCCATATGCGGAGATATTATTTGAACATTTAATACAAGATGAAAAAAAGAGTTTTTTCAGAACAATTCAAACTGAATCTGGAGGAGTAAGGTATCGTAACTCATCCATATCAGCAGAGTCAACTGATATGTTACTCAGAGAAGGAGTGAGTCAAGATAGGATCAATCATTTTACTCCCAGATACTTTCTCGACTATCCCTCAATGTTTGAATCTGTGGATTTAATTTTAGTGATGGAGAGATCGCATCTTAGATCTATCCCATCCAAATTTAAAGGGAAGGCTTTTTTGCTACTGGATTTCGTATATGGAAAAAATGATGATGTTCCTGATCCTTATTTTGACCCACCTTATGAAAGAGCATATAATATGATCAAAAAAGCGCTTCAGGATTTAATCGAGATCCTAAACCAAAACACCGACTGATATAGTGCTCTTACGGAAAAAACATATTTACATTTTTCAAGAATACTGGAAGTTATACTTTTATCGAATAAGATTAGAGGAGATATAAATGTCCAAAGAAAATGAAAGTTCAGAAAAGTTTACAGAGATAGAATGGCATCGAAAGATGGCTGCTCAATTATTTAATCATACTTGGAATTTAATAGATAAAGGAGATAATCGATCACAAGAAGAAAATGATGAAATGATTCATTCCGTGCACGCATCTCGTTACCATTGGGGTGTAGTAGTTAATTCTGGGAAATATCCCAAAACTGGACCAATGAATCTTGAAAGAGGTGACTGGCAAATTTCAAGGGTGTACTCCCTCCTAAAACGTTCCGAACCAGCCCTATATCACGCGAAACGTTGTTTAGAAATTTGTAAAAAAAATAACATCGGAGATTTTGATCTCGCCTTCGCTTACGAAGCAATGGCTCGTGCCTTTTCTTTAACAGGAGATGAAGAATCTAAGAAATTCATCACGAAAGCTAAAGACGCAGCGGACGCTATCTCTAAAAAGGAAGACAAAAAATACTTTCTTAGTGAATTAGCGACGATTGAATAATTCTTCTTCATTCTTCAATTCTACCTGTCAAAATTTAAGCTCCAATTCTCCCTCACGTAATAGAGGATTAGAATGTCTTTAGATCAAATTAAAATCCCGTCTAATGTAGTCAAGGTAGAAGGGCCTCGCAATAGGCATCAGATATTCGTAGCCACGTTAAGTACTTGTATGTGGTGTAAGAAAGGAAAAGAGTGGCTGAAAGAAAACGGGTATGAATATACTTATCTCGATGTAGATCAGATTCCCGTTGAAGAGAAAAATCGGTTAAAAGCAGAGCTACATGCCACGTTTGGAGTTCGTCCCCGATTTCCTTTTATAGTTGTAGATAAATTTGCAGTTGATTCTGGTTACAATCCAGATATTTGGGAGGAAATGTTAAAATGAGTACAAAATCGTATGAAGACGTTCATTCTTATGTAAATACAATCGCAAAACGTAAGGGATGGGTATTAAATGATAATGCAAAGACATTGAAAGATCTTATTGAAGGTTTGATGCAGAATTTTAACAGACATGGGTATTATAATTGTCCCTGTCGGGATTCACAGGATGATCGCAATTTAGATCGTGATATCATCTGTCCCTGTCGGTACTCAGAGCTTGATATCCAAGATTTTGGCCATTGTTATTGTGCCTTGTATTTTGACCCTTCAACAGATCTAGGAGGGCGAATTGGCATGATTCCTGAACGAAGACCTGAATAGAAGTTCATCATCCAACTCACTTATACAAATTCGAAAGGTAAGTGTTTCTATGGGCCTGAAAGCTCGTTTTGTTAAGAAAATGATGAACACTGTGGGAAGAAGAAGTTTTCAACAGCTTGTATCAAAAGAAAAAAAGATGTCACAATTGGATAATGTCCATTCAGCTGTGGAAGAATCTCCCGAAAGGTTTGAAATCGTCTTTGAAGCACTTGAATATCCTGCAAATCAACTCAAACTCTTTTCATCCATTCGTACTATGAAACAAATCCCCTCTATCATGAGAAACTTAACCAAGTCTCTTTTATCTATTGAAGAAAATCCAATTGAGTCCAAAAAAGAAGTTACAGACGACTTTCTTCATCAGTTCGAGAGTTATGCATATTCCTTGAATATCGCATCAATTGGGTACGCGAGATTACCGAGTAAATTAGTTTTCAAAGAAAAAGCTGTACTTCACGATAAAGCTATAGTTCTAACCATGGAAATGGATAAGGAGAAGATAGAGCAAGCACCAAGTAGTAAAACCGCAACCATGATCATGAAAACATATGATAAGCTTGGAATCGCATCTAATAAACTAACTGAGTATTTAAGAAAATATGGATATTCTGTTCAAGCAGGTCATCCGTTGGGTGGATTAGTATTATATCCTCCCCTTGCAGAATTAGCTAATTTGGGATTTCGAGGGAAGCATGGATTGATCATTACACCTGAACATGGCCCTCGTGTTCGATTGACTGCAATATATACTAACATCCAAAATCTTCCCATCCCTTCTGAAAATCAATATAAGAAAATTGGTGACTTTTGTGAAAAATGTTTTCGTTGTGTTCGAAAATGTCCTGGTTTTGCAATACGAGATTACCCTGTAATGAATTCGAATGGATTACTCACTCATATTGATAATAAAGGATGTTTTCCGGTATTTTTGGAATATCATGGTTGTTCTATCTGCTTGAAAGAATGTGCATTCAGTCGTGTTGACTATAATAAACTAATGAAACAATTTAGTGATCAATCACTTGATCCAGAATTCGTATAGAGATTTATTTTAACCAAGTAATTTATCAATTGTTTCTTTTAACCGAAAAATTGGAATTTCATTCCCATTAACGATTACTGTTCTACCCGTTGCTCCAAGTTCGCGTGTCCGATCTGAATCCGAGGTTAATGATGTAACATGAACCTTATTGTCAAATTCATTGAGGATATCCCAGACACGGGTCATCCAAATTGAAAAAGAACAACTGCAGGCATCATTCGGAGAGATTACTTCAATTCGTGGGGTTTCATTCATAATTCTTCTCTCTCAAAATGGTTATCTCTGGAATAAGAACTAATGATTGGGTAAAGCCTCTTGTTTACTGAATAGAATCAGAAAAAACCTATATTTTAAACATAATGAATGACTCATAGGTAATGGATATTGAAACGAGATCAACATTATACTAAACTCGAAAATTTGTATGAGAATCATCCTCTGAACAAATTTTATAATGCAAAGATAACAATATCAGATAAAACAGCGGAAATTACCTTAGTATTACGTCCAGATTTTCATCATGCAGCAGACGCGGTTCACGGGTCTGTATATTGGAAGTTACTTGATGATTCTGCTTTTTTTGCGGCAAATTCCATTGTGGAGGATGTTTTTGTACTTACAGCAAACTATACGATATATTTAACCGAGCCAATTTCTACTGGGACATTAATTGCAAAAGGAAAACTTGTGCATGCCACTCGAAGCCAATTCATTGGAGAATCCATCCTTTATAATGTTCAAGAAAAAGAGATTGCTCGAGGAAGTGGAGTTTACATTCGTAGTAAGACACACTTATCCTCAGAAATGGGATATAAACTTTGAAGTAATGTTTTTCCCATAAGAGCAGTTAAACAAGAAGTACAAATCCAACAAGATAACCTAAAAGCGAACCTATTAAGGGAATAAAGGCAGTAATACGAAATAGACTTGGAAGAGGGAAGGGGTGCATTGATTCTAATCTGGTGAGATTACTCTCATTTCGTAAAATAGCTAGATCATCCCCTCCTGTTAAAACCAAAGAATGTAATATTCTCTGTTGTCGGGAAATCATTAAATTTCGTATCCAAGAGTATTTTGACCATGATCGGAAGATCGTTAATGTGTTTGAATAGATACCTATAAAAATTAAAATCATTATAGCGAACATTCCTATCGCTATAAACCAATTCGCTTCAATTAAAGCAATCATCATCGAGAAAAGAGTAGCTAGAGAAAATGGAAGAATGAAAGCAATAACCATAATCTCAATTAAAAGGGGGGGAAAGGCTTTGAAGATAAATGGGAAAATCCATTGTACTTGAAAATCCACAGAGAGTTTCTTAAGGGTAAATTTCTCCTGTCCATCTTTGTCAACGTCATACTGAATGTATTCATCTAACAAGTTCACTTCTGCTAATCGTTCTGCGAAGAATATAGTTTGGTCGTGAAATTTCGACCAATTATCTCTGGTAAAGAAGTACTTAAAGCTGAGAGTAGAAATTACCAATATTTGACCAAGAACCGAGGAAAATATGGACGTTATAACTAATAAGGAAAAAAAATCTGATTGAAGATCGGGAGGCCCAACAAATTGCCCCTCGAAGAAGAACGTGAGAATAAAATCAGTTAACATAAGAGTAGAATAAAGTAAGACAAAAAATAATCCAACTAAAATAATAATGATTGGAACTAATTCTTTTATGGATCGAAACTTATCCCGAGCATTCTTTTCCCGTTTAATATAGTCTAGAAAGGTTTCCGATTTGGGGTCGTAGTTAATCTCTTTTTTGATTTCCCAAGTAATGTCTTTCTTCAAATATATGTCTCTATTAACATCATCCAGTTTGAAAACTTCCACAAAAGTGACTTTGCTAAGAATTAGTAGTCTTTAAACAGTAGGTATTGAGTAAGCTATTCCTTTATTTAATAAATTTTTAGCGAAAGCTGTAACAGTTTAAGAATAGAAAAGTCTATATTAGGGTATTACTTCAAAATCGAATAATTCATACTATACAATGTTACTATTATTTCATAAAGAGGAATGTCCATGTTCTGGAAAAAAAAGGAAACCGCTGAACAAAGACTTGATTCCATTGAGAAACAGATCGAAAGTAGCGCCTCCCGATTAAGTGAGCTTTCACAAAATCTTGAACAGCGCTTGGTTGATGCTCGTTCTCAAAGTAAGAAAGAAGTTACATCAACTTTGGACGATCTTCGAGCAACTCTTGAAGCACTGAGTTTAGATCTTAACAACCAAACCTTGGATTTGTCCCAGCGAGTGGAAAAACTAGACACGAATTCAAGTAATTGGGCTTTTGCTATTAATGAGCAAGTAGAAGAGTTTCGCAAAAAATACGTTGATGTTCTAGAAGAATTACGACAAACAACGGCGATTGCAGTCGAAAAAGAAAAGCTCATGACCGAAAAATACGAAGAGCTTGTGAAACAACTAAAAGAAAAAGAAGCGTTGGCTATTGAAAAGGAATCACTTTCACAACGGCATATTGAATCTCTTCAAAGCGAGACTCAAAATAAAGCTGAAGAAGTAGAAAAATTTAAGGTTAGAATTAATGAGCTGGAGGAACAAGTGTCTTCTCGTGATAAAAAGATCGAAGAGTTACTGGCCAAAAAAGAGGAAGCAATAGAACTCGAACATCGAGTGAAACAACTGTCAGATGAGACGGAAATGCGGAAATACGAGTTAGAACGTGCTGAAACAAAGTTACATGCAATGTCCAGTGATACACGCGAGACATTGAGTGAAAATAAAATCATATCCCAATTTTTGGGAGAAACAGAATCTGGACGTATTCTTAAACATCTCATAAGCCTCGAACAAGTCACTGTTGACGAATTATCATCTATGACTGGAATAGCTACTTTTACAGTCCAGCAAATCGTCCAGCGTTTTCGTGATGTTGGAATGGTAACCTTCGAGGAAGGTACAAGAAGAGTTAGATTATCTGAAAAGTACTGAACTTGATGCACCAATGGAAGTTACAATAAAAGATACGAAAATATGTTTGATACAGGGAGATATCACTCTCGAAGAAACTGATGCAATTGTAAATGCTGCAAACACGTCTTTGCGAGGAGGGGGAGGAGTAGATGGTGCAATTCATAGAGCGGGTGGACCAACTATCCTTGAAGAATGTATAGAAAAGTATCCAAACGGGTGCAAGACTGGAGAAGCCAAGGTAACACATGGAGGATTGTTGAAAGCTATGTGGATTATCCATACACCAGGACCAATTTGGCGAGGTGGGGGACAAAATGAACCTGAATTACTCAAAAACTCTTACAGAAACTCATTTCAGCAAGCAGAAATTATAGGTGCAACTTCAATTTCTTTTCCATCAATTTCAACAGGTGTTTATGGATTTCCCATCCAAAAAGCGGCTTTAATTGCAGTGGAAACTGTGTTAAACTGCTTACCAAGTAATAGCATTCGAGAAGTGCATTTTGTTTTATTCAGCAATCGTGACTATCAGATTTATGAAAAAACACTTACAAAACTTATGTCATAACTACTAATAAATAAACAAGAAAAAAACAGCAAACAAAGGACTTACCTAAATGGCAATAAAATCATTTTATTTCTTACAGGCCCCGCCAAATGAGCAAATATTCTTCTTAATTAGTGGTTTAATGTTAATAGTAGCCGCTCTAGTATATTACTTCTATCTGCGTCCACGTATATTTAAGCGATTGATGGGGGATGAAGATAGAACTGGCAGAAGCTAAAAACTTAAAAAACCAACAATAAGAGAAGCCTATGCGGTTGGAAAAATAATGACAAGTACAAATTTCAATTCTTGTTTCGTTTTTATGGCACTTGTCACTCCAGCTATCGTGGGTCTATAAGAAAGTCGAAGAATCTTTAGATGTTCCAACCGAATTGAACCATTCTTGTCATTGTTCTGAAGAATCTTCAGGAAACCCATTTATATCAGTAATTATTGATATATCAGCTCCTCAAGTTTTTTAATGACAGTATATTAACTTTGGTGTATTGAATGATACGTAAATGAAGTGAACAAGATGCATAGTGATAGAAATCATCTTGAAAAACATGTAAGTTTATCTCAAGAACAGCTTGAAAGGAATATTCGCATATTTCAGATAACAGGAATAGACATTACAGTATTACTAGTACCTGTTCTGGCACTAGTTTGGATTAAAGCCGGTTTAGAATTCAGTGAAATATTAGTCCTTCAAGGTATATTTATGATACCAATCTTGCTCTTGGAAATCCCAAGTGGATCATTCGCCGATTATTGGTCACGAAAAGGCTGTACAGCACTTTTCCACCTAATATTCGGAGCTGGAATATTCCTATACGCAATTGGGGATTCGTTTGTAATGTTTGCTTTAGCAGAATTACTGGCAGGAATAGGAATTACGTTTAAAACAGGTAGTGATACGGCTCTAATCTATGATTCTCTCTTAACCAGAAAGAAAAATCCAAATGGATATTTTGGTAGGTTAGTATCCAATAGAATGACAATAATGTTTGGCGCATCCGCGATAGGAGCAATTCTTGGTGGAGTCATTGCGTCAATGACCTTATTAAAATTACCTATATTTCTAACCTTTGTTGGGCATATGGGGTTTGCATTATTAGTCAGCTTTGGTTATACTGAGCCTCCTAGAATCCAAGCTAAGTCCCCAAAAGCTGCGATTACCTCCGCTTTGAGATCGTTGAGTGTCAAAAAGGAATTGCAGTTAGTCTTAATTGTGATGATAGCTGGAATGGTCTTTTCCAGTATTGGTTTTTGGGCCTCACAACATGTTTTCGTAAATGATTACACTATCAATGCATTGGGAATGGGTTTCATTCTTGCTTTATTTAATATCACCGCAGGGCTGAGCTCATTGGCGTTACGATCAAAGATTTCCAGACTAGCGAACTTTCAGATGCTTTTCCTATTAATCCTGATTGATGGGATGTATCTTTTCGGGCTAATGATGGGTTCTTCCCTAATTAGTATCATCGTTCTATCTCTATTTGGACAAGTATCGAGAGGTTCACGGATACCAATTACTCAAGCAATTGTTCAGGACCAGATCACTTCAATGGAAAGGGCAACTTTTACTTCAGTGATCTCCTTATTTGGATCTCTGCTTTTCTTTGTGTTCTCAAATTTGATAAATCTCTTTGATCTGTCACGACAAAGTGCCTTAACAATCGGGTTACTTGGTATAATCACATGCAGTGTTGTCTTTCTTATATTGAATCTCAGAGAATATTCAATAGAACAAGCCTCTCCTAGTGTTAACCAATAACCACACTCCCCCCTTTTTTTGAAAGAAAAAAAACTCCAGAAAGTCTATTCTGGAGCATAGTTTTTAGCCATTTCTGCACGAGAAATTACAATGCGTTGAACTTCGTTGGTACCCTCATAGATTGGTGTAATACGTGCATCTCGATAGTATCGTTCCACATCATATTCCTTAACATACCCATATCCACCGTGCATTTGAATGGCTTCATAGGTGACATGTTGTGATATTTCAGAGCCGTAAAGCTTAGCCACACTTGCATATTCAGCGAAATCAAGACCTCTATCTTTCATCCTGGCAGCAACTAAATACGCAATACGTGCTGTGTGAATCTTGGTAAATAGATCTGCCATCTTGAACTGAGTTACTTGGAAGCTCTCGATTGGTTTACCAAATTGCTTGCGTGATTTAACGTAGTTAACAGCTTTTCTATAGGCTGCATCAGCAATCCCGACTCCTTGAGCACCTATACCGATACGTGCGGCTGATAATTCATAGAGAACAACACTGAAACCCTTTCCTAATTTGCCTAGTGTGTTTTCCTTGGGGATCACGACATCTTGAAGAGTTACTTCTCCTGTAGCATTTCCATGTAAGCCCAGTTTTTCTTCTATTCGAGAAACTTTAAACCCAGGATTCTTCTCTGTATCAAGAATAAAAGCTGTTAGTCCACGAGATTTTTGTTCAGGATCAGTGGATCCTAGGAAAAGGTAAGCATCCGCAATTCCAGAATTCGAAATAAAGTTTTTGGACCCATTTACGAGATAATGATCACCATTGTCGACTACTTTCGTCTTAAGAGAACCAAGATCAGAACCAGAACCAGGTTCAGTGAATAATAA
>JAEOTC010000118.1 GCA_016840035.1 Candidatus Hodarchaeota archaeon
CTGCATATTCCATATAATAATATTTGTTCATCAATTTGGAATTTAAAATCCCCATGATATATTCTAAGGTAACAGGTACATTTTGATTCAACTTAAAGAGATAGACAACTTGATTTACCCATCGATTTTCGTAGTCTATCGCAGTTTTAATACCTCTACCTGTCTTTAACCAATAATTCTTTTAACACTAAGCATCAATAGCTATTTCACAGTTTTCAAGTTCATACTTTGATTCATACCCCAGGACACCTAGCCAACCCAACCCTTTTTTCAATGGAAATTTCTAATATTCCCTGAAGGGAGGACTTGGAGGACTCCTAAAAGTTTTTTACATCTCCCAAACAGATCGTGGGCTTGACCAAGTACAAGATTACATCAACTCAAACGTATATCTTATCTGAAACTCTGAAAAAAAGTTCACATTCTTCTTTTTAAGAATTCTCAAGTGCCATATTGCTATTTAGTTGAGTGTTTTCATTTCTTTTTCCCTCATTACTTTTTTTTGTTTTCAGGTTTGACATAAAGATGTCTAAAAAGCTGGAAAGGAATTTTACGTGACAAAAATAAGAATTCAACTAGGATGAAAACTTAACTGAAAGGGTACGACAATTTGAGGTCTTTTCCATAAGTGTTGTAACTATAAGCAATCAACATCACTCCTATAACTTTGGTATCAATGGCACCGTCCGTGCGTAAGCTGCTGATTGATAGTGATAGTTTATATTTTTGATTGCTTCTGATGAGAGTCCAGTATCTTCTGCAATTTGTTTCACAGAAAGCCCAGATTCTACCCGTATTAAGATCCGATCCACCTCTTCAGCGGAAAGATTAAAGAAATAATTGTAGCTGGAAGGGTGTGGAGCCACTTTGGAAGCTAAAAACTCTTGAAGACCGAGATGGTTGGCGAGTTGAATAACTTGAGTTTGATAGAGACTGGCTAAAGGTAAAAAATCGGCCGCATGATATGTCCCAAACTTAGTGAATAACCCTAGAAGCCTTTCGGTTTTATTTACAGACCCAAGAAATGATCGATTTTCAGTTTCAGCAAGGAGAAATGCCAGAAGCACTCGTAACCGAATCTGACTCTTATAATGGGCAATAGCTCTTTGAAAGAATTTTTCTCTTTGCGTCGATGGTTTTTTCAAGGGTGCAGCAAAAGTTTTATGTTCAATTTCTTTTCGAGCCATACCCCGTAATAAGTAATAACTTAAATTATAATTCATTACTGGAAGAGTTTCAGAAAAAGCTATTCCAGTTGTTAGGTCATATCTTCCAGAAAACACATTTCTGATTTCTTTGAGGATTTTTTCTTGGTTGACAAATACAATATTCTCTTCTGGAAGATCTAAATACCGATTTATTGCCTCTAGATCCATTTGTTCCCGAGGTTGTTTTTTGACAAATCTTCCTTTTGTAACTACTAGCTTCACATTATTTCTTCCCACGGTTTCAATAGCAAGGTGGACATTTGTGATTGACTCTACACAGTATTTGTATAAAACTAGTAGTCCATCGATATCTCTTTTTTCCAATGTAGAACGAATGAACGCTACAATCTTTGATTTGATTACAGGTGCATCTATTCTTAGCTTATCATCCAAGTTCATTTTCTCTTCTCCATGATAAAGTAACATTACACCTTTTTTTACATCACTATTGATGAGGTGAACTTGATGATTGTTTTTCAACACTAACCATTCTTCTTTTTATTCGAATGAAAATTCTATGCTAGAATGAATACCTTTAATTAACTTTACATGCTAGGGGTCATTTGAGCAAATTTTATTCAGTAGAAATGTCTTTTCAGCTAATTAATTTCCTAAATAACTCATTCAGATTGATTCAGTCTTGTTTAATATTCTTTGAGTGCAATCCTTGTTTGGCGACTCAACACATTGCTAAAAATTCTTTCATAATTGTCTGCAATTCTGAAAGTCTTTAACAAGAAATTAAATGTGTTAAGAAAAATTCCTTTGCGAAGGAAAATCTCTCTACTAGGTGATATATAAGTGGATGCACTACTAGAATTACTAATAATACTTGTATTCGCGTTGACACTTCTATTAATCATCTCGGAACGTGTTCATAAAACACTAGCAGCAATGATGGGTGCTGGATTTGCACTAATCATCGCAATAATCCCTGATAGTGACGGTAACGTTCTAATACCTGATGTAGAACATCTTTTGGAGCTCTTGGAAGTTGATCTACTTCTTGTAATTATAGGTATTACTCTTATGGTTGGAGTAGCGAGAACAACGGGACTGTTTGACTATATTGCAATTGTAGTTTTAAAGAAAAGTGGTAATAACCAACATAAACTGCTATTTGCGTTATGTGTTTTGACGTTAATCTTTTCTGCATTGTTAGATGCATATATGGCAATGTTATTAATCGGATCAATCACGATAGTTGGATGTGAGGCTTTAGACATTAATCCCAAACCCTTTATATTAGCAGAGGCAATTTTTGCCGACCTTGGGGGAACAATGACTCGCATTGCATCCCCTCCCAATCTCATTCTTGGTGGTCATTTCGATGTGGGTTTTGTCGAGTTCTTTATTTTAACGGCTCCCTTTGTGGTCATCACTGGGATTTTAACATACATTTTTTGGGCTTATCTATTTAGAAAAGATTTTTCGAAAAAGATATCTCGAAGCAACTATAAAGAAATTCTATTAATTGATGAAAAAACGGTTATAAGCAATCAGAAGGATTTTAATATTGCGGTAATTATTCTTATTCTAACTATATTTAGTTTTGCTATCGCGTCATTCTTACCTTTTAAGATTGAATTGGGGTATATTGCGATCGCCGGTGGTTTTGTAATGCTTGGATTCATTGGTGAAAGTGTGGATCAAGCTTTAGAAAAAGTTGAATGGTCCTTAGTATTTTTTATGATTGGTCTTCTCACAATTGTGGGCGTTGCTGAGAAGGTTGGTGTCTTGGAAATTCTAGCAGCACCAATTGAGTTCTTCTGTGAAATAAATCTTCTGGGAGGAATTATCGCTCTGCAGTGGGTCAATGCTATAGCATCAGCAGTATTAGACAACATTCCTGTGGCTTCTGTAATGACTACAGTTATGGATACATTATTAAGGGATTATCCTGCCCTTAAATTTAATCCACTTTTAGTATCTGTCGTTATTGGGACGAATTTGGGTGGAAATATCACACCAATCGGGTCAGCTTCGACTGTTCAAGCAGTATCCTCACTAAACCGTCTAGATAAACCACAATTTAGAGTTACATTCTTAGAGTTTGTGAAATATGGAGGGGTTACATCTATCTTACAATTACTTATTGGAAGCTTTTACATTATTGGTTTATGGGTGCTTTCAATTTAAGGATAAAAGAGGAACGAAAATGGATAACTTTGAAAACTCAATCAAGAAATTCCAAGAAATCTTTAATAAATCAAAGGTTTCCGACCAAATAGATATCAAAAATATTCTACTAGTTCTCGATGAGACTAAGGAGCGAGAGGATTTTATTTTTAATTTAGTTGAACAGTTAAATGAACGGACAAATGCAAGTTTCATTTTCCTTTTAGCTGTCCGAGCTTATCGTTCTCAAGCAGGTGATGCAAATATTAAACTTGAAA
>JAEOTC010000119.1 GCA_016840035.1 Candidatus Hodarchaeota archaeon
ATGCTAATCGGAATGCATGAGCAGTTAGGGGATTGCAGGGTGAAGCAACACCACCCCAGTGGAAACGGTCCCATAATGATGAATCATAAGTTGAGGATGGATCTTCTGTAATCATTCCAGGGAGAGTATCATTTAAATTTAATTGGAGGAAGTAGACTAAAAATTCCTGCCTTTCATAAATATCTGCTCCGTCAACTAAGACGCTATTATTTTCATCTAAAAATTCTCGATAATACATTTGTATTTGATCAGCGAATCCCTGTTCAAGGTTGGAAAGCAGAGTAGTATCGTTGTTGTTTTCTCTAATTACGATATTGATGACAGATTGCGAAGAAAATGTTCCCCACCAGGAAGGAAATTTCTCTAGAAGAATAACATTCTCCGTTCTATTCCAGTCGTTTAAAATGTATGGGCCTGTTCCGACTGCGTTGTCCATCATCCATGTGTGTGCATTAGGACTCCAATCTTGAGTATAGGGCACAACACCAGAAATTCCAGAAGGATGACTGATTGTTAATCCTAGTTTACTATAATCATGAATCGTTTCTAATTCAGGGAACCAAGATGACAATGGAACCATTCCAAAAGATTTGTTAGTAGGATCTGTAGTATAACTAGAAGGAATATTATTGATTACAGAGTAAGGAGAAACCGCAGAAAAACCAACTTCTGTAAGAAAGTATGGGAATCCGGCATATGGTCTAACTAAGTTAATCACTAGTTCAAAATCATCTACAACTTCAATTGCACCCGCGTTAAGATAATTTATGGCATGAGTAACATTTACTAGGTCATAAAGAGAGTGATAGGTGGCAGCACCTGGAAGATAGTCAACAACTAATGATCGAAGATAATTGTAATCATTGCTCATCAAAACCATTCGATCTAATGAATATTTCATGATATATGCATTAAAATGGACACCATCATGAAAGTAAACATCAGATCTAAGGAAAAATCGATATTGTAGCCCATCAGGCGTCACAGACCAATTATAAGCTAAACGACCAGCTAGATCAATACCAGAGTTCCCATCAAAGGTGAGGAGAGTTTCATAAACAAGTTCATGAAGACCTCTTGAGTCCCAGTCATCGATGGCTGGGTCGAGTATAGAAGGCATG
Source organism: Candidatus Hodarchaeota archaeon (assembly GCA_016840035.1). Classification (GTDB taxonomy): domain Archaea; phylum Asgardarchaeota; class Heimdallarchaeia; order Hodarchaeales; family Hodarchaeaceae; genus Hodarchaeum. The sequence goes on from JAEOTC010000119.1 coordinate 1,122, forward strand.
GATTTGACTTCATAAATGAATACTCCTGGATTTACAACGTCTGTTGTTCCAGCTTGAATATCTACATTAGTGTTTACCCCAAAAACACTAAAGAAACTTAATATAATTATGACAACGAGTGATCTTTGAAAGATTTTCAAATTAAGTACACCTAAGTAAAAGTGAGAACTAGTTGAAAATTACATTTAAATCGCGAACCCACTTTAATATTATTTCCTAAATGTCCATGTTTGTCCTGAAGATCTAAAGTCAATGATATGACTTATCTAACGTTAATAAAGATTTTTTATTCAAGTTTTTTAACATTAAAAATTATTCCTACTAAAAGACGAGTATAGAGATTTTTTCCACACTGTTAATATTTTTATATAGCTTTATACTAGATAATAAGATGATTTTCGAGAAGAGGATGTAATTGGATACTGTGAAGGAGGAGCAGAAAAAAAGATTTAGCAAAATTGAAACTATAAATGTTGTTATTATGAGTTTTGCATATATCTGTTTATTCTTTTCTGGTTTGATTTTTCAAAATCCATTATATAATCATTCTTTTGGTTTTATGGGCTGGGTAATTTGGATATTTGGTTTATCACTAGCATTTTCGCCAAATATTGTTTTCAAAAGGCGAGGAGGTGTTCCAAAGGGAAAATCATACATACATACAACGAAATTGGTAAGTGATGGGATTTTTGGGGTGATAAGACATCCTCAATACACTGGTGGTATGGTGATTGCCTTTTCTATGTGCTTAATTGTCCAGACCCCATTAACATACATTTTATCGATTATTGCCATGATAACCGCATATCTATCAATGATTTTTGAAGAGAAGCAGTTACTCTTAAAATTTGGTTCTCATTATGAGAACTACCAAGCTGACGTTCCACGAGCAAATCTATTGATAGGTTTAATGCGAAAATTAAGAAAATGACGAAAATAGGGTTCTATGGAATGAATAATATGAAAAGAGTTCACTATTCTATTCATTTCATACGAGGGAAAATAAATATCATTTATTTTGTGAAAGTATAAGGATGGTAGTTTGTTGTTAAAAAAGATATGGGAAACATCTTATTTACGCCCAATTTCGATTTATCTAATCACCTCTGTTAGTATAATTATCATTGAGCTAATATTCACAGACGAAATCTTTTGGGGATTTTGGGTATCTTGGTTAGGGTCATTTTTGGTTGCACGTTATGTGTTAAAAGCCTTAGATGAACTATTCAATCAGTTTCACGTTACTAATAAAATTAGGAATCTAATAAACCCATGGATCTTTGCTATTGTTGCATTCATATATTTTGGTATGATTACTTTTACTAAGTATTTTACTAGAACTGAAAGATCTGATACTGTTAGCAGTTATGCCCTTCTTATGATTTTTATTTTTCTAATAATTGCTTCCATTACTCCTACTATCCGAATATTAGCAGTAGCATTTCACCGACGAAAAACCATAATTTTTCCTATTAACCGTGTAGAATATGCTGCTATGCGATGTTTAAAAACTGGTGATTGTAACTTTTTGAAATTAAAGAAGAAACTGAGAAATGTATTCAATATCTTTGTTCCAAACTTATACTTCGATGAAGAGACATCAGAAGCTGCAATTTATCTTCTATGTGGGCTTCGATATGCTGATATTAAAGATAATATTGTTTCTTTAAATCAAGATGGAAAAGAACAGGTTTTAAATTGGGAAGAAACCTTAAAAAGGCAGGATGAAGGTTTCAATAGGATATTAAATAGTCAAAGATTAATAATCAGGTCTTTCATATTTTTATTAACTTTAAGTCTTCTAAAAATCTTTTTTGGCTTTTTTAATTCAGAATCATTGTTAATAGACGGATTTGAGAATTTTCTCGATGTTCTAGCTGTAGTTCTAATCGGCTTAGGCATCAAATATGAAAAAGAAAAAGTTGCAAATATCATTATTGCAGGATTAATGTCTTTTACAGCCATAACACTCTTCTGTGATTCATTTTTATTGTTATTTAACCCTGAACCAATTTCTAATTCAATTATTATTATTGGGATTTCTATAATATCGATTTTTTTGAATACATACCTCCGCGCTCTAAAGAATTTTGTAGGCAAAAAAAATCGTAACTCTTCTCTTGTTGCTAGTGCCATTGATAGTAAAATTAACATCTTTATTTCTCTAGGTGTAATAATAGGGGCCTTATGCTCTGATTTAGGAACATCCTTTAATATAACTGAACTTTATTACTTAGACGTTCTAATATCAATGTTAATTACCTTCTTTATCATCAAGGGGGTCTTCGAGATCATAACAGGATTCATCATAGGAGCAGAAGAGGAGATAGAATTCGAGAGTTTTCAAATGAGATATGAACAATCATTTGAAGAATATATCACTAAATGGATACTATCAGTCCTCTACAAAGGTGAGGATGGTGATTTTACTCCCGAGCGATTAAATCAACACTTTCAGGATTCCTTGAATAAAGGAGAGGAAGTATATTCTGAGTTTGCTCATTTTGGGTTATATATTTTTCAGGATAAAGGGATATTCTTTGTAATTGATAAATTACTTGATCAAAAAGTGTTACATTTATCAAAAGAAAAACAAATAGCCATTACAGAGGGAGGTAAGTATCTTTACGAAGAATTTTATTCAAAACAACTTATGGAGGACATAGTAGATCCCTTTGATTTTTTCTTTGAATATGATTATGATATACAACGCTTATTTAGAAGAAAGAGAGACCTTATTGCAAAATTCGAAAAACGATCTTTATCCTGAAGATCTAATCTCAACGATAAGTGACGTAAAAGACTAATTTGATTTAGTTTAAGGTATTGATATTTTGTAGTCATAGAATTAGAAACGTATGACCTAATCTAGATAACTGAGATAACTATAGTAAACCTTTTATAATTGAGTGGCTCAGGAAATATCAGAGAAGATGTAAAACATGAGTCTTGGTGGTTTTTTTCATTTTGTGATAAATATTGAACACGAAAATGCAAGACGCACCCGTGAACTCAATAGAAAAATGAAGAAACATCGAAAAAAGAGATTTAAACTGAAAAGATTTCTCATATTCCCCTAATTTCCAATTTCTTGACTTTTTCCCAGAATGACATTTTACCCTCATCAGAAAATTTTTGAATGGTCTGAATTATCTATGGAATGACCTGAAAATGACCTTTCACCGATCATTATGACTAGGTGCGCTGTCGAGAAGCGCGCTCTAATTTGATTAGATCAAACGTTGGATTTGGATTTCAAGAGAATATCAGAATTTCAGCTTAGAAAATATTCTCTCATTTCTTCATATGTAGAGATCCGTGATCATCATTTAGAGTGGGTAGTATCGGTCTTTTTGGTCATTTTATCTATTTTTGATAAAGCTAATCAATCGATAGTATCCTCCACAATGATTAGTGACTTTTCTCAATTATTTTGATACTCTCTAACCACCATCTCCCTTTTCTTCTAATCAAATCAGATCTATTAATGAATGTAAAAACAGATAGATGTAAGAATGATAAAAAAAAGGAGATTAGTATTATGAATTGGAATACGAAGTTTAAATGGTATAAATTTGGAGTAGTAAGAAAAATACGTAATTTAGACGGAGATGACCTTGTCGAGGTTTTAGAAGACACGATTAATGATATCTATGCAAAGAAATTAGATAAAAATGGCTTATTTAAACTTTATATAAAACAACTTGAAAGATATATTGCGGATATAAAGGCTAAACCAAAAAAGGGTAGTAAACGAAAATTTGATCCATTCTTAATTCCCCGTTCAGGAGATGGTCGGGTAGTATTGTTTGGACTATCGAATGTAGGTAAAAGTACTTTAATGAATGCGATTACAAACGCTGATGTTAAGACTGGAAGCTATTTGCATACCACTCGTGAGGCTTTAGCTGGAACTTTAGAATTTAATGATGTGAAAATACAGATCATTGATTTACCTGGCTTTTTAGACTTCAAAGAAGATTGGATTATAAGTAAACAGATTGTTAGGGTTGCTAGAACGAGTGATTCAATCCTACTAGTCATAGATCTTTCAATGGATATTGATAGACAATTTGATTTTTTAATCACTCAATTGATTAACTCCAAATTATTACAGTCTGAAGAAGATACAGAGGTATATAATCTTGGGATAATTGCTACAAAGGGAGATTTACCGAGTTCTAAACAAAATTTTAAAAAATTGAAGGCTAAAACACGGATCCCAATTGTTCCAATATCGATGAATAATCTAGAATCTTTAAACAACCTTAAATCCTACATTTACCACATTTTGGATGTGCTTCGTATTTATACAAAACCTCCTCGAAAAGAACCAGCAAAAATTCCGTTCATCATTTCAAATGGATCAACAGTAAATGATTTAGCGAGAAAAATACATAACGACATGGTTAAACATTTTCGTTATGCGAAAATTTGGGGACAATCAGTTGATTTTCCTGGTCAACGAGTCCCACTTGATCACTATTTAAATGACGAGGATATTGTGGAGATTACGACTTCACGGTAGAATCTCCTCCTAACTGTGTCAATAGTTCTACTCTCTGAAGTATAGGAATCTTAAATATTAGGTTCCAGAGTTGTGCTGAAAATGAATGATCATAATCCTATTAAATGGGGAATACTCGGTTGTGGTTTAATCGCTCATGCTTTCACAAAAGGATTGGAAGAAATTCCTAATGCAACATTAGAAGCTGTTGCATCTAATTCTGGAAAAGCTAAACCATTTGCGGAAAAATATGGAATCCAAAAGTGGTATGATGATTATGAAGAAGTAGTAAAGGATTCTAATGTAGATATCATTTACATTGCAACCACTCATAACTTCCATTATGAAAACATGTTACTCTGTTTGAACCATAGAAAACCTGTATTAAGTGAAAAACCATTCACGATTAATGCCTCCCAAACAAAACACCTAATCGAAATTGCGAGAGAAAATCAAATCTTCATGATGGAAGGAATGTGGACAAGATTTTTACCTGCTGTAGTAAAGTTAAGAGAGGTTGTACACGATAAAGAAACAATAGGTGAGGTCACTCACTTTCGTGGTGACTTTTGTGTTAGAATGACTCACAAAAAAGAACATAGAGTATTCAATCCAGAATTAGCTGGTGGTGCATTACTCGATGTTGGAGTGTATCCTATATCTTTTGCGAGTATGATCATGAAACAATCCCCTAAGAGAATTGCTAGTAGTGTAGTCTTAGGAGAAACTGGAGTTGATATTTTCTCCAATATATCATTTACATATTCAAATGATGCGACTGCAACGATTACCTCAGCCAATAAAGTTGAGATGCCCCACAACGCCTATATTGTAGGTACTGAAGGGTATATCCATGTACCTGATTTTAGTCATCCAAGAAAATTCTTCTTATACATGAATGATGGAGAAAACAAAACATTTGAGTTTCCTTATGAATCCACAGGATTTCAATATGAAGCGCTTGAAGCTGGTGAATGCTTACTAGCAAAAAAGATCGAGAGTGAAACTCTACCGTTAGAAGAAACGTTAGAAATAATGGAAACAATGGATACGCTAAGGAGTCAATGGGGTTTCAGATATCCAGAAGAAATATAATTTTTTTGGAAGATCCCGAATAATAAAGGAAATTTGCCTCAATTAACAAGTTTATACGAGGGAATATCATGGAAAGCCTCAACTAATATGGTTGGATCTTGGGATTAATGAAACAAAATTCAATATATCGCTCTCCCAAAGGAAAAAAAATTCTGATAGAACTTTATGATAAGCATTTAGATAGTTTTAATATCCCTTTTCAAGATATCTATGTTCCTACACGGTATGGACAGACGCATATCGTTAATATGGGTAAGGAAGGTTCAATTCCACTGATTTGTTTGCATGGAGGGAATTCAAATACACCTGATATGCTTACAAGTAATTTACCAATAGTAAAGAAATTCAATCTATATGCTATTGATACATTAGGCCATCCTGGAAAAAGCGACGAAACTCAACTTTCTTCAGATGATTTAAGTTATGGGTATTGGTTATTGGATGTAATTAATGAATTAAATTTGAATACAGTTAACATCTACAGTGGATCCTTTGGAGCGGGGATAGCAATCCGCCTTGCTACTGTTGCACCTGAAAAAATTGAAAAATTAGCATTATTTGTACCTTCAGGTATAGCCAAGGAATCTATCAGAGATAAATTACAATTAATGATCCCGTATATTCGATATAAGTTACGACCAACGGATCAGAACCTGATAAATCTTTCCCGCACAATAATGACGAGATTTGACGGTCAAAGAATGGAATTGTTAAAAGCGATTTTTCGACATGTGAAGATTAACCCGAAGATGCCTCGCCCCGCACACCAAGGTGAATTAGATGATTTCACAGCTCCAACAATGGTTGTTGCTGCGAAACATGATATTCTATTCCCGGCATCAAAAGTAATCCCCCGTGCGTACGAAATTTTCTCAAATTTAGTGTACACAGAAATAATCGATAGTCTGCATGAACCAACACAAGAAATCTATGACCAAATTCATCAATTAG
>JAEOTC010000026.1 GCA_016840035.1 Candidatus Hodarchaeota archaeon
AAGTATAGCCGTGAATTAGCAATTGATCATTTGAAAGCTGACCTAATTAATGCTTTACCCCCTAACGCACAAATTTCTAATGTTGAATTTGAGGGTCCATTCGTGGTTTTATATTCTCTAAACCCGACTGTGCTGATGGAAAATGGTGATATCGTAAAAAGTTTAGCAAAAACACTTAGAAAACGTATAGTTATTCGTTCAGATGTATCTGTAAGGAGAGAGAAGGAAGAAGCCAAAGCTAGAATTCGTGAGATTGTCCCAGAAAATGCAGAAATAACAAATATTATCTTTGATGATGAACTGGGTGAAGTAATTATTGAGGCGAAGAAACCAGGTGCAGTTATTGGAAGGAGCGGAACTACACTTCGTGAAATTGCGAGAGAAATCTCTTGGAGACCTAAAGTGGTTAGATCTCCTCCTATTCAATCTCAACTAATTAATACTATTCGATACACTCTTACCAAGGAATCAGATAAACGGAAACTCGCTTTACTTAATATTGGAAAACGTATTCATCGTCCACGAGTTATTAAAGATAATTATATCCGTCTAACGGGATTAGGTGGGTTTTCAGAGGTGGGGAGATCTTGTATGCTACTAGAAACAGCTGAAACAAAGATTTTAATCGATACTGGTTTGAATGTCGGAGCTCGTGATCCTGGGGATATGTTTCCTTATTTTAGTGCCCCTGAATTTGACATTGCCCAATTGGATGCAGTTCTTGTAACCCATGCCCATTTAGATCATAGTGGTTTAGTTCCCTATCTTTACAAATGGGGATATCGGGGCCCTGTTTATGCAAATGATGCCACTCTATCTTTAATGACTTTGTTACAGAAGGATTACATCGAAGTTGCTGAGAGAGAAAATAAGTTAGTTCCGTATAGTCAGAAAAATATTAGAGATATGATTCTTCATACGATTACACGAAGATATGGGGAAGTAACTGATCTTAGTGATGATGTCCGATTAACTATGACCCCAGCAGGTCATATCCTAGGGTCTTCGATTCTTCACTTGCATATTGGTGATGGTAAGTATAACCTTGCAGTAGCCAATGATTTCAAAGGAAAACGTTCTCGCTTATTGGATCGAGCAAATACACGATTTCCGCGTTTAGAAACGATTATTATGGAATCTACCTATGGTGGACCTAGGGATGTTATGCCCCGGCGAGAGGATGCGGAAATACAGCTCGTAAAAATTATTAATCAGACTGTAAAGCGTGGTGGAAAGGTACTTATTCCAACTCTAGCTGTAGGAAGAGCACAAGAGCTTATGATAGTTTTGGCGCATTACTATAGAAGGAGGCAACTGGTAAAAGTTCCTATATATCTAGATGGTTTAATAGCAGAAGCTGCGGCAATTCATTCATGTCATCCAGAATATCTTTCTTCATATCTCCAAGATCAGATTTTCAACGAGGGTCAGAATCCGTTCTTATCGGAGATTTTTCATCAAGTAAAACAGAATGAACGAACTGGACTTCTACGGGGTGAACCTGCAGTCATATTAGCAACTTCTGGAATGCTAACTGGAGGTAATTCAGTAGACTATTTCAAGAAAATGGCAGAAGACTCACGTAACTCTATTGTATTCGTCAGCTACCAAACAGAAGGAACATTAGGTCGTAGAATAGCATCTGGAGTTAAAGAGATTCGGAGTATTGAAGATGGAAGGATGAAAATGATGAGAGTAAACATGGATATCCATCAGATCGATGGTTTTAGTGGTCACTCTGATAGGGGAGAAATCATGAACTTTTTCCGAGAATTAAATCCAAAGCCAGAACAAGTAATCTTAATGCATGGTCTGAGAAACAAATCTCAATCACTGGCGCAATCTCTGTCCAAAAGGTATCATGTTAAGGTAAAGGTTCCATACAATCTTGAAACCTTACGATTCAAATAACTTGTAGTTTTCCCGAATAAAAATGTCATTTCGAAAAGAATTGGGAGCAAAACAGAGAAAAAAACTGATTTCCTCTGTTTACGCTCCTGGATTTCCCTCAAATCAACTGAAAAATCATGTACAATTCGTCCTGAATGATGAAAAGAAGCAAATGAGTTTCTTACTTAATAAAGATCAAAGCATAACATTCTTCTCTTTTGAGGACATGTATTTACCCACATTAAAATTCATTCGTATGCATTCGGAATTGGAGTTCCCCATTGTTCAGGTTGATGAGGGTGCAGTGAAATTTGTGATAAATGGTGCCGATATCTTTTCCCAAGGGATTGTAAAAATCGCAAATGATTTCACTGAGAATTCTATTGTAACAATCATAAATCCACAGGATTCAGTTCTTTGCGTTGGAAAGAGTCTATTTTCTTCCAACGATATCTTACTTAAGAAAGGGAAGTGTATTCTCAATCTTCATTATCTGGGGGATAGAATTTGGGATGAAATTATCTGACTGTTCATCGAAAACAAAAGTCATCCTAATATTTTCTAATAACAGATAAATAATTTGGCTATTTCCCTATATGCAGAACGATTTCTAGATGAAATGCTTCAAAGGACGTATTCACATGTCTTACAAAGTTTTACCAGAATATATGTATTTACCAGAACATGATTGGGCGAAACAGGATGGCGAATTCGTATTAATTGGTGTAACGGATTTTGCTCAGAAAACGCTTAAGGATGTAGTCTATATCGAACTTCCTGAAGTAGGAGAAACATTTAATTTTAAGGATGTTATAGGTTCAATTGAGAGCGTGAAAGCAGTTTCTGATTTGGTCTCTCCGATAAGTGGAAAAATTGTAGCTGTTAATGACGAAGTTGTAAACGCCCCAGAAAAAGTAAATCAGGATCCATATTCAGCATGGCTCGTAAAAATGAAACCTTCAGATCTAGAGTCTGATTGGTCCAAATTGATGACCCCAGATGAGTATTCTGCTCATTGTTCTGAAGATTGAGAGTATAGTATTCCCCAATATCACGATATTAGATGAATTCTATTGACAGCTTCTAAAACTACAATCTACTTTGTTGGCATGGGGCTTAGTGGTTTTAAAAGTTGTTCACACCAAATTCTTGATATCTTGAGGGAAGTGAAACTTATTTTTGTCGAGAGATATACAAATTTTATCTCTCAAGAAAAGCCTGAATTTTGGGATGAAATACATACAAAAATACGGCCATTGGAGAGAAAAGCCTTAGAGGAAGAAGATGACCTGTTTTTAGATGAAATTAAGGGAATGACTGTTGCTCTTCTCATTCCTGGAGATCCTTTCATCGCCACAACCCATAATTCTATCCGTATCGCTGCAACGAAAAGAGGTTACGCTTGTAAAACAATTCACAATTCATCTATAATATCCGCGGCTATATCAATTTCTGGTTTATCTTCATATAGGTTTGGTCGTACAGTTACTTGCCCATTTCGTAGTAATAAAAGTGAATTCCCCTATAGGATTATTCAACGAAATAAGTCAATAGATGCACATACGTTAGTTCTCTTAGACATTAATATTGTGGAAAACAAGTTTTTATCCATTGATGAGGCTATTTCGATATTATCTGACCTAGAGAAAGAAATTCAAGAAAATGTGTTTAATGAAAACAGTATAGTATTGGGATTAGCCAAGATCGGTTATAATAATGAATTCGTGAGCGCAGGACTGATAAAAGAAGTATCGAAAGCAGGAACATGGAAGCAGATAGGGCCTCCTCAAGCTCTTATAGTATGTTCAGATAATTTCCATTTCACAGAAAGTGAAGCGCTATCAATTTTATGGGGTGTAAAATATGCTTCCTAACTTAGATGGCCCGAAAAACAATCCTTGGAAAGATTTTGAATAAAAATTATAAGGAATAAGGTGCTAACAGATTGAATACGAGTGCAGAGAATGGAAGGCTATTTCAATCCTTATTAAAAGAGTTCTTAAAAGTTGCATATTTGCTAACTACTGGTAAAGGCTCATTTACCGTTGAAGAGTTTTCTACAAAACTTGATCGAACTTC
>JAEOTC010000027.1 GCA_016840035.1 Candidatus Hodarchaeota archaeon
ATAGCATTAATGAGACAGTATTTTAGTACTAATTCATCTAATTCCAAACAAGTAACCTCAAGAGAAGCAACAAAGACTACGTTTAGGGATGGGATTAGCCCTTTTAAAGTAAGTATCTAGTATTTAACAGAAGTAAATTTTCAAAAAGGGGGTGAAAAAACCCACTTATTAGCAGTTTTTGACTTGAGCTGGTGTTTAAACTTAATGGATAAACTAACCATCAACAAAATTATCTCGCAAAGCCTCGAGATCTTTAAGAATTGTCCTGATCATGAGGATTGTGAGAATTGTGAAAAACAGGTCTGTGTCAGTATTGTTGCAGTTGCTGATTTTCCAAGTAAATTCGGTACGTTCAAAATAATTGGATTTGTGAATAACAAAGACAGAGAGGAACATATTGCTATTATGAAGGGAGATGTGGTAGACAAAGAAAATGTTTTGACACGAGTTCATTCTTCGTGTTTAACAGGGGACGCATTAGAATCATTGCGATGTGATTGTGGCCCTCAACTTGGAACTGCTTTAAGTATGATTGATAAAGAAGGAACAGGACTAGTTGTATATATGCAACAAGAGGGGAGAGGAATTGGTTTATTGAACAAACTACGTGCATATGCTTTACAGGACGAGGGATATGATACACTTGAAGCCAATCTTGCATTGGGTTTTGGGGCGGATCAACGAGATTATGATATTTCAGGTGAGATGATTAGGAAATTAGGAGTAAAGAGTGTTCGCTTGATTACCAATAACCCTGAGAAAATAAAGCAACTCGAACAATATGTACCAATCACTGAAAGAGTACCACTTGAACTAACTCCAACAGAACACAATATTAAATATATGGAGACAAAAAAGGAACGATTTGGACATTATCTGACAATATTCCGTCAATTTCAAGATTAACCTAGAAACAAACAATCTTCTACTATCTTCTCCTGGTGAAGTTTACATGGATATCCTCTCTGGCTTTATCGATTTACTCACTGACTTAATATGGTTGTATCTGTTTATTCTACTTGGGATCACGTGGAGATTTTCACGCTTTTATCGAAAAAAATATGCCGATCTCTTTACTAAAATCACAATCTGGATCCTCTTTCCGATATCAATCATCTCCTCCTTTGCAAAGGTCGATACATTCGGAGGTTTAATCATTCTCCAGATTGCAGTAATTGCTATAATAGTTCATCTAGGGGGTTATTATATTTATATGTTTTTCACCAGAAAGGAAAAAAACTCTCCTGATAAGGGAGCCATTGCCCTCACGGCCACTTTTCCGAATTCTCTGATCTATCCTTTTCCAATTATCATAGCATTAGAGCAGATACTCATTGCATCCTCACCTTCATATATTGACTTCAATCCTATCTATTTTGCCACACTCTTCGTATTCTTTACAATGGTAATTAGGAACTCTTTTGGTATGTATATAGGAACACAATTTAACAATAACTCACACTCTGAGGAAGTAAAAACCTTTCAATTCAAAAAACTCATAATAGATATGTGTAAATTTCCCCCGCTTCTAGCTGTAATTGCTGGATTTATACTTCATAGTATACTCGGACCCGAGGCAATAGATTCTGTTCCAGGATTAGAGATTTTTAAAACAATTGCATTATACGGGTCATTGTTACTTGTGGGGGTATCATTTCAGGATTTAAGTGATTTACACCCCAGTAAGCTGTTTTCAAAGAGTACCTATCATGTTTCAGGAATTCGGTTTATTGTTGCCCCATTACTAGCCATTATCCCGATTTTTCTATTCAAATTTGAACCTATTATTGCAATCCCTATATTAATTCAAAGTATGGCACCACCAGCAGTCTCAAACATAATTTATGGAACATTCTTTAAACTAAATGAATCCTTGACCAGTACACTTATTACAATCGTAACTTTATTGGCTTTACTTATACTACCTTTCGAATTACTGTTGTTTTTTGCTTTATTTTCTGTTTAACATGGTGAAACGAATAGATGTCAGAAAAAAAATGGAAAATTATTCAGAAAGGAGATTTTTTTATTGGGATTTGCGTTACATCCAAGGGAGTCTATGGTAATACGGTTCCACATCTAAGTAGAGCTACAGTAGAAGAGAAAATCGAGAAATTTTTTCCCAGTGGTCAGATTATTACGAATTATGATAATGCCGAATTGAATGATCTAGCAGACAAAGCGGCAGAGATTATTCACCAACGCTGGTTAGGAAAAGATTATCTGTTTCGAGAAGAACCTCCCTTCGATTATAGTGGGTATTCACCAAAACAAATCCAAGTCTTGCGTACCTGTGCAGAAGTACCTTATGGCACCACATTATCATATGGGGAATTAGCTACAAACTCAGGCTTTATTGGAGCAGCTCGCTTCGCTGGAACTTGCATGGCAAAGACACGTTTTCCAATCTTAATCCCCTGTCATCGTATTACACGTGCCAATTCCTTGGGAAAATATGGGGACGATCCAGATATGAAGAGAGTTTTACTCGAGCAGGAGGGTGTTGACACAATTAATCTGTTTAGAAAAAAACGAAAAATTCATACTCCGTTGTAATTTTACTAATCACTGAGGTTTGGATTAGATTACCCATCCGAAAAAAGTCACAATATAGACCGCTTCTCCAGGAAGGTATACCAAAGCGATAAATGGAAGTTTTACAAAGGATTTCGGAACCTCTCTTACCGTCATTGTTTCACCAAGATAAGTATATGCAGAATCTGCTCCTAAATGGTTGGTGACTAATTCAAATGCTCTTTCCTCTGTGATCCATGGTGCCCAAGCTAGAATTACAAATGTTCCTAAGAAAAAAATCGCCTTAATACGACGTTTCTGAGCATAATCCACTCATATCACGACATTAATCGTCTAAGAGTAGTATATAATCGAATAGTCTAATCACTTTACAGAAAAGCCATCAAATTTTCGGAGCTATGATCATCAATTACTTTCTCTGTCCGATAGACGTTTTTCAGGGTTGAAACCTTATAGAGAGCACCAGTTGGTTCCACGAGTTTATCAATAGAGGCAAGCAAAGCATGGACATCATCCATTGTTGGATCTTGATCCCATTCAAAGGCATAATCCCACTCACCTACAAGTACAGACGATTTCAGCGCCTGAATAGTTTTGGTAGTCTGCACATCTTCAACTACCTTTTCAATTGCTCTAATTGCTTTGGAGATGCTGGGACCATGGATTCGAACGAAACTAAAAGTGGCGTTTCTGCCCAATCCCTCAACTTCTGCGGTTATTCTTCTTGTGTGATATCCTTCTGTTGTAATTGAATAACGAGTAAGCAGACCTTCAAATACTTCATCTATAAACTCAATTAGCTGTAATAAAGGTTCAGGTAAGGGTGAATTCTTCCAGTAGTAAATGTAATCATATTTTCCGAGACTGATCTCACCCCGTTCGATAGGCAGTTGAAGAATAACTTTATCTTCTAACTTATGTAGCCGTTTTATTGCCTCTGGTATTTGAGGCCCGTAAATCCGTAAGTTAGTCGTATTTTCTTGCATAGTATCAGCCTTCTAATTTTTTGAATTTAATCTTTACTAACAAATTATCGTTACTCGTTAACGCCCAAATCACTAAGTGCTAGAAAAATTATGTTCCTTATAAGGACTTGTTTGCTTCGATAAATCTGAACGATTCTCCATACTTTTACTAGAGAGTAAATGAAAACAATCACCAATATATAATGTACCCTTATTTTTAGGTTAGATAAGGCCGTTTCCTAGCAAATTACTGGTCTTCTGTTATTGTTTCTTCATATTTTGTCTTTTCTTAAACCAGATTCCTAATACTAATGATCCTCCAAGTAAACATTCAACACTGATAGGAGTAAGATTAGGATGTGTTACGTTCTTATAATGCTGGTAAGTGGACCAATCATCCCAGACATCAAATTTGGGGGAAATAGACCAAAAAGAAATTGCTGTTCCGTAATTTACTTCCCCAGTCTCTGTATTTATCCTTATACTAACAGCGAGAGTCTTACGGCTTGGACAATCTACATGACGATTCCAATAAGACCGTGGGTAGAGAATGATTGGAAATCCATTATCCTCATCAAGCACCAAAGTACTTTGGATAATATCACACTCATTCGAAAGCTGGTTAAACGTGATATTTACCCCATTCACTGTAATTCGATCGGTTCCGGTATTCGCTAATGCCATGGAAAATCGGGAAACTGTTGCATAATCACCATGCTCTATTTCATTGGCTGGACATGCTACAAGTTCAAACTGAGGGTTATAAATAGCGAGCTCTATTAACGATTCATTAGTAAGATTTACCGTCCGAGTGACTACACTACTACCTACCATAAAGTAAAGAAGGAAAATTAAGACTCCTAGGGATGATTTTTTGCAGACAGTAGATTTCAGTTAAATCCCCTTGATAAAAGTTTCATCTTCTAGATCAACGCTTTTATGGTAATCCAAGATTTAAAAATTTAGAGAAAGGTGAAAATAATCTTGAAAAGGTCCAGATAGTTAAGATTTTCCAAAAATTAATGTAAGTATGTCTCAGAAAGGGAAAGATTCCAACGAGTGATATCTGCGGGTTCGACTGTATAATAAAATTTAATATTCGGGAATTCTCTCTTGATAGCTGCAATTTTCTGTGTATAATCCTTGTAGAACTTTATAGGTAGCTTAAGGAAACCAAAATATATATCCAATTTATTGGAATTGTCGTAAAAAACATCAACTTTAGCGAATGAAGTAAAGAGATTCGCCCAGTTAATATTGATGTCTTTCGGTGCAGATATGAAGAAGTATATGCTTAAATCCAAGCCGATGTTGAAAAATTGAATGGTTCGGTAAATTAAATGTCCATTCTGATATTCTCGCATACGTTCTGTGATGTCAGGGACAGTCATGTGTAAGAGCTGACTTAACTTCTTAACACTAGAAACAGTTCCTTTAGTTGTAATAAATTCGATCAG